>NZ_CFDJES010000001.1:0-53952 GCF_983723665.1 Cobetia sp.
AACCTGCTCTCGGCCCCTGCCTAAACGGCTACGCAATTAATACCAAACGCTACGCCAGGTTATTTTCTGTTAGGGCAATGTAAACAATCTATTCTATCCTGTAGTGATAAAGTCACTGTCGTACCCTTTCACGCGCACGGATTGCCCATGTCCTCTCGCTCTCTCTCTACCGTTCTCAAGCGCCCCTTCCTGGGGACACGCACACAGCTGCCCAATGCCGGCACGGGGATGCTGCTTGTCATGCTGGCGATCATGGTGGTCTTGATCGTGGTGCCGCGTCCGCAGCTGTTCAGCTCGGTCGGACAGTACCTCGTCCCGCATTCACTGCTGGAAATGGGCGCGATACTGGTCGCTCTGATGTCTGCCGTCTCCATCTTCCAGGGGCACCGTCGGACGCTGCCGACCAGCT
Source organism: Cobetia sp. (assembly GCF_983723665.1). NCBI lineage: Bacteria > Pseudomonadati > Pseudomonadota > Gammaproteobacteria > Oceanospirillales > Halomonadaceae > Cobetia > Cobetia sp. The sequence continues at coordinate 410 of NZ_CFDJES010000001.1, forward strand.
TTCTGGTCATGGGGTGCGCCTTCATGCTCTCCGCCTTCTTCGACATGGTGCATATCTTCAGCTATGACGGCATGCCCGACTTCGTCAGCGAAGCCTCCGTCAGCAAGGCCATCCATTTCTGGCTGGCAGGGCGGACCGCCTTCATCATCGCGCTGCTGGCCCCCTGCCTGCTGACGGCCCGCCCCGTACCGCGCCGCTATCTGCCCGTGGCCTTTGGCTTGACGCTCGCCATCGGGCTGGCGGTGAGCTGGATAGGCCTCTTTCATCTCGACTTCCTGCCAGAGACCTTCATCGTCGGCAGCGGTTTGACCGCCTGGAAGATCGGCTACGAGTGGGCCCTGGCGCTGAGCGCTGTGCTGGCCGCGGTACTTCTGCTCGGCGCGCGCCGACTGCCTGAAGGCACCAATGCCGGCTGGCTGGCGGTCGCGGCGCTGGCCACGGGGATTTCCGAGCTGTGCTTCACGCTCTATGCCACTGCCTTCGATGTCTTCAATCTGCTCGGCCATCTGTACAAGGTGGTGGCCTACGCGATGATCTATCACGCCATCTATTCATCGCGCATGGTCTACCCCTATCAGCAGCTGCAGAAGATGAGTGACGCCCTGGGCGAGGCCGAACAACGCTGGCAGTTCGCGCTGGAAGGCTCAGGCGCCGGCGTCTGGGACTGGAAGCAGGATACCGATCACGTCTTCTACTCTCCGCAGTGGAAGGCGACGCTCGGCTTCCAGGAACACGAGATCGGCAGCAGCTTCGATGAATGGAAGTCACGCATCCACCCGGATGACATGCCGCGCACCCTCGACGACCTGAAACAGCACTTTGAAGGCCACAGCGCAGAATATCGCAACGAGCACCGCATGCTGACGCGCAACGGTGAATGGAAGTGGATTCTCGATCAGGGACGCGTGGTGGAACGTGCCGAGGATGGCAGGCCCCTGCGCATGATCGGTACTCACAGCGATATCGACTGGATCAAGGAGCAGCAGCAACGCCTGATCAGCAGCCGTGCCCGCCTGCGCTCCATCTATCACTCCGCCCCGGTGGGCATCATCGTCGCCGACCGGGATGGCACCATCGCGGATGCCAACTCGGCCATGCATGCCCTGCTGGGCAAGAGTGATGCCGAGCTTTTCCAGCAATCGCTGTGGGGGCTGTTCTCACTGGACGAGATCAGTCGCATGAAGCGTGCCTGGGGCCAGCTGCAGCGCGAAGGCGGCAGCTTCCAGGACGAATACCACATGCAGACCGACACGGGGCAGATGTTCTGGGCGGAAGTCACCCTCACACCGCTGGAGGGCGAGGAGCGCACCCTGGTATTGATCAACAATATCGAGGACCGCCGTCGCGCCATCGAGTTGCTCGAGGAGAACGCGACCCTGTATCAGGAAGTCTTCAGCACCGGCAACGCCATCAAGCTGCTGATCGACCCGGAGCTTGCCGAGATCATCGATGCCAACCCGGTCGCCGCCGACTTCTATGGCTACAGCATCGGCGAGATGTGCGGCATGCCACTGGGCCGTATCAACGTGCTGGCCAGCCAGTCGCTCTCCAAGCGCATCCGTGCGGTCGTCAACCGTACCGACAACCACTTCGAGGCCAGCCATCAGCTTGCCAACGGTGAATTGCGTGATGTCGAGATCTTTACCGGCCCGGTGGACCTGAACGGCCGCACCCTGCTGTTCTCCATCGTTCACGACATCACCGATCGCAAGCGTGCCCAGCGCGACCTGCAGGCCGCCAACCTCAAGCTGTCGCGACTCTCCGAGAGCCGCAGCCAGATCCATCACCTCGCGGAATGCCTGCTGACCTGCTCCCAGCTCGATGAGATCATCACCCAGCTCAATGTTCGTCTGCCCAGCCTGTTCGCCGGCTGCGAAGGCAACGTGACCCTGCATGACCCGAATGACATCAATCAGACGATGCATATCAACTGGGGGTCACCGCCCACCGACGCTCGTCACCTCAAGCAGACGCTGACGGTCGGGGATGGCCAGGTGGGGGAATTCGTGCTGCTGATCCCGCCGGAAGAGGACAGCCTGGAGCGCCTGCAGCCCCTGGCGGAAGATGTCAGCCACCTGGTGATGCTGGCACTGGCCGACCTGCAGCTGAAGCGGGGTCTGGCACATGAGGCGCGCAAGGATACGCTGACGCGCCTCTTCAATCGTCGTCACCTCGATGAGGTGCTGCCCCAGAAACTGGCCGAGGCCAGCATCGGCAACCCGCTGTCCCTGGTGGTGCTGGATCTCGACCATTTCAAGCAGGTCAACGACACCTACGGACACGAGATGGGCGATCAGGTCCTCACGCGCCTGGCCAACCTGATACGTGAGTCGCTGCGCAGCTCCGATGAAGCCTGTCGCTACGGTGGCGAAGAGTTCGTGATCCTGATTCCCGGTGCCAGCGCAGCGGTGTCACGCGCACGTGTCGAAGCCATTCTCGAAGCCTTCCACGAAGAAGTCTTCGAGCATGAGACGCTGGGGCCGCTGACCGGCTTGAGCTTCTCCGCCGGGGTCGCCAACGCGCCGCATGACAGCCAGGCCACCGACGCGCTGTTCAACATGGCCGACAATGCGCTCTACCAGGCGAAACGCGCCGGACGCAAACGCGTGCTGTGCTTCAACTCACTGCCGCCTGCAGCCGATAACCACGCCAGGCAAACCGCGCACTAACAGCCGCTTTCACCACCCTTCAGATACGACAACGCCGACCCTCAAGGTCGGCGTTGTCGTGTCCAGCCATGAGCGGCGCGTGCTCACCAGCCGCGATCAGGACATCCTCAATCCCAATCGACACGCGTGGTCTTGCAGCCGAGGCAGCGAGCGAAGGTCGCCTGCGCCGGAGTCGCGACCAGTACGCGCGCCGTCTCATCGATATTCTGCCCCATGGCCGCGAAGGGAGCCGACACGACAAAGATGGCAGCACCGACGACGGTCGTGGCCAGCAACAGTGGACGCCCGATAAGGGCATCGGCCACCATCATGCCTGCGCTGGGTGTGTCGTCACCCTGCTCGCTGGGCAGCTCGATGGCCTGCACCGGCGTCGCCAGCACCAGCGTCATGCCAGCTGCTGCAAGCCCAGTGCGCAATCGCGTGCTTCGCTGAAGAATCGTGCGTTTCATAGTCAGTTCCCTTGCGTCCGGACGCTCCATGCGTCCCTGTTATGGGTCTTCGCGCCAGTGGAGCTCTCTGCTGGCGCATGGCAGGCCTTGCCATCAAGTCACCAGAACTAGATTAGCGCTCCAGCGCCATTACGCCCAGCCCTGCCAGGCCTTATCCTGATCAACGCGACCGCTCCCGGCTGACGTTACCTTCACCCCTCATTCGGACCCAACATGCCCGCACCTTCCCTGAAGACCGCCACACTGCCTTCCGCCGATCGCCATATGTGGCGCCTGGCCTGGCCCATCATCCTTTCCAACATTTCCGTGCCGTTGCTGGGGCTGGTGGATACCGCCGTGGTCGGGCATCTCGAGGATGCGGTGTATCTGGGCGCGGTCACGCTGGGCGCGGTCCTCTTCAGCTTTCTGTACTGGGGCTTCGGGTTCCTGCGCATGGGCACGACAGGCATGACGGCACAGGCCCATGGCCGTGAAGACCACGATGGCCTGCGTACCTTGCTGGGCCAGGGCATCGGGCTGGCACTCGCCATAGGGCTGGTGTTGATCATCGCCGGCTCGCCGCTGATCACCCTGGGACTATCGCTGATGGAGGCCAGCGAGACCACGCGCGCCCTGGCCCATGACTACGCCAGCATCCGGCTGTGGTCGGCGCCGGCGGTGCTGATCAACTACGTGATTCTGGGCTGGTTCCTGGGGCTTGGTAATTCGCGCGTCACGCTCGGCATCCTCGTGCTGACCAATGGCGTCAACATCCTGCTCGACCTGGCCTTCGTGCCCGGGCTGGGCATGACCAGCGATGGCGTGGCGCTGGCCAGCGTGATCGCCGACTACTGTGCGCTGGCCACGGGCCTGTGGCTGGTCGCCCGCCAGCTCAGACGCATGCCGGGGCGCAGTGACCGCGCAGCGCTGCTGTCTCTCCCCGCCTGGGGCGCGCTGATCCGCGTCAATCAGCATCTGTTCGTGCGCACCCTGTGCCTGCTGGGCGCGACGGCCTATTTCACCTCGCAGGGTGCCAGCTTCGGGGATGATGTTCTGGCGGCCAATGCGGTGTTGCTGCAGTTCGTGATGATGACGTCCTATGCACTGGATGGCTTCGCCCAGGCGGCGGAATCAGAGGTCGGGCGAGCCGTCGGCCAGAACGACTGGCAACGCTTCGCGCGCAGCGTGGGCGCGGCAACCCGCTTCTCCTTGATCACCGCGACAGCGGCCAGCGGCCTGCTCTGGCTCTGCGGGCCGGCGTTGATCCACCTGCTGACCGACATTCCCGAAGTCCGCGCCCTGGCCACCGTCTATCTGCCCTGGATGGTCGCCATGCCCCTGGTCGCGGTGTGGAGCTACCTGCTGGACGGCATCTTCATCGGCGCCACGGCGACGCGTGAAATGCGCAATACGCTGGTGGTGTCCCTGCTGGCCTTCATCGGCCTGTGGCCGCTGCTCGAAGGCTTCGGCAATCATGGACTGTGGCTGGCCTTCCTGCTGTTCACCAGCGTGCGCTCTGCCGTGCTCGGCGGCTACTACCTGCATCATCGCCGCCATCATTGGCGCTGATGCCATGCCAGTTGACGCCTCCAGCAGGTTGATGCAGCGCTGAAAGGCTTGCCGCTGGCATTGGCGTGCCACTCGACCATCGCGCGATATTCTCCTGATAGCGAATGGACTAATGTGAGCGTGCCAACCCGTTTCCCATACTGATAAAAAGCCAACAGGGACTCTCACATGCTGCAATCGCTATCACGGCCAGCCGTCAAGCTGGTTGAGCGCTATCTGCCTGACCCCTATATCTTCGTCTTGTTGCTGACCGTCGTTGCAGCGGCAGCCGCCATGCTCATCGAACAGCGCTCCCCCACCGAGGTGATGCGCTATTGGGGCGATGGCTTCTGGAATCTGCTGACCTTCTCGATGCAGATGCTGCTGGTGTTGATCTCAGGCTTCATGCTCGCCAACACCCCGCCGGTGAAGAAAGGCCTGGCCAGCATCGCCTCGCTGGCCAGAACGCCCGGCAGCGCCATCATGCTGGTCACCTTCGTGTCGCTGATCGCCAGCTGGATCAACTGGGGCTTCGGGCTGGTCATCGGGGCACTGTTCGCCAAGCAGCTGGCCAAAATGATCAAGGTCGATTACCGCCTGCTGATCGCCAGTGCCTACTCCGGTTTCGTGATCTGGCATGCGGGCATCTCGGGCTCGATTCCGCTGACCATCGCCACCGCGGGCCACTTCACCGAGGACAGCATCGGCATCGTGCCCACCTCGGACACCATCTTCGCCTTCTTCAATATCGCCATCGTCGCGGCGCTCTTGATCATCATGCCGCTGGTCAATCGCGCCATGATGCCCTTCGAGAAGGAAAGCGTGTACGTGGACCCGGCCCTGCTCGAGGAGAAGCACACCGAGATCAGCGACCAGCCTCGTCCCGCCGAGCGTCTCGAGAACTCGCCGATTCTCGCCTGGGTCGTCGGGCTGTTCGGCCTCGCCTGGCTGGTGGATCACTTCGTGATTCGTGGCGGCGGACTGAACCTGAACGTGATCAACTTCAGCTTCCTGTTCCTGGCCATCGTGCTGCATGGCACGCCGCGCAAGCTGCTGGACAGCCTGAATGAAGCCATCAAGGGTGGCGCAGGCATCGTCATCCAGTTCCCCTTCTACGCCGGCATCATGGCGATCATGGTGCAGTCGGGGCTGGCCGCCACGCTCTCCGAAGGCTTCGTGTCGATTGCCACCGCCGACAGCCTGCCGTTCTGGTCCTTCATCAGTGCCGGTATCGTCAATCTGTTCGTGCCCTCCGGTGGCGGTCAGTGGGCCGTGCAGGCACCGGTCATGATTCCCGCCGCCCAGGCATTGGGTGCCGACCTGTCACGCGTTGCCATGGCCGTCGCCTGGGGCGATGCCTGGACCAACATGCTGCAGCCCTTCTGGGCATTGCCGGTGCTAGCCATCGCCGGCCTCAAGGCCAAGGACATCATGGGCTTCTGTCTGGTGCAGCTGCTGGTGACCGGCATCATCATCTCGCTGGGTCTGACGCTGCTCTGATACCTGCCTGACGGCGGCGTCAGCTAGCCTTTTCAGCCAGCGATTCAGTAGCCTTACCGATAACCCCGCAAGCTTCCTTGCCCCCACAGGTGACTGTGGGGGCAAGGTCGTTTATAGATAGCTGATATGCCGCTCACGGGGTGCCAAGATGTCACGAATCCCGCAGACTAGCCATTATCCCTCTCTGCGCGGCAAGCCAGAGCCATTGCTTCACCTGAGAGCCCCTGACAGCTCCCACTCACCTGACAGGCCCGTGCCTGAAGGACGCCCCAATGAGCGAGAACCAGCCAGAACAGACCGCCCTCAACGAAGCTCTGCCCGGCCAGCATCAGTTGATCATGACCGAGCTGATGACCCCCGACATGGCCAACTTCAGCGGCAAGGTGCACGGTGGCGCCATCCTCAAGAAGCTGGATGAAGTCGCCTACGCCTGTGCCAGTCGCTACAGCGGCAGCTACGTCGTCACTCTCTCGGTCGATCAGGTGCGCTTCAAGCAGCCGATCCACGTCGGCGAGCTGGTGACCTTCCTGGCCTCGGTCAATCACGTCGGCCGCTCCTCGATGGAAATCGGCATCAAGGTGGTCGCCGAATCCATCCAGGGTCGCCTGATTCGCCATACCAACAGCTGCTATCTGACCATGGTCGCGGTCGACTCCAACGGCCAGCCGGTGCCGGTGCCGCCACTCAACCTGGAAACCCAGGAACAGAAGCTGCGCTTCCACAAGGCCGCCATCCGCAAGAAGCTGCGCAAGCAGGCCGAAGAAGAAGAGAAGCGCCAGGAATCCATCGAGTTCTGAGCGACTCCCGGCAAGCGCTGCGAGCGCAATCCTGACAGTCAGCACAAGATACGGAGTGCACCGCCCCGAGCGGATGGCGATACTGATCGTGAACCTTGCACAGCGAGATGAACGATGACATCAGTGTCCGGCGAAAAGACAGCGGCAGGCATGACGGCACCACCTGCCGCTGGCGACGCTCAAGGGTGCGATGAGGCCATCTGGCAGCGCCTGCTGGCGCGCCACCCGATCGCCGGGGAGGCACTGCGCTACGGCGTGATCACCACTGGCATCTTCTGTCGCATCGGCTGCCCATCCCCGGCGCCACGCCGCGACAACCTGCGCCTGTTTGCCGACGCCCACGCGGCGCGAGCCGCAGGCATGCGCGCCTGTCGGCGCTGTCATCCTGAGCAGTCCGAAAAGCCTGATCGCCCTCACGCCGACAAGCAGGCTCGCCATCCCGTCAGGGCCACGCCTGGAGCACCGACGATGCCGGAATCGAACACACCACTTTCACGCGCCTCCACTGCCGCCCGCTCGACATCTGTAGAAGCTGCCCCAGCCCCCGTCTCGCCCTGGCCGCTGGCGGTGTGTCGGCAGCTGGAGCGGGCCGTCGCCGCAGGCGAGCCCACCCCGACACTCGCAAGCCTGGCGGCGGAGCACGGGATAAGTGCCTCGCATCTTCAGCGCCGCTTCACGGCGCTGCTGGGCCTGTCACCTTCCGAGTACTCGGCGGGTCTGCGTCAGATGCAGTTCCATGCGCTGCTGGAGGAAGGCCATGGCGTGACCGAGGCGATCATCGCCGCCGGCTATCGCTCCAGCAGCCGCGCCTATGCGCGCAGGGACGGCATCACGCCCAGTGCCCGCCGCTCCGGCGGCAAGGGAGAAGACCTGCTGGCCCTGCATTGGCCGTGTCGCTTCGGGATACCGGAGCAGTCCTGCTGGCTGAGCGCAGGACTCAGCGCGCGTGGCGTGGTCGTCATTCAGCTCAGCGACAGTCGTGAGGCGGGCCAGCAGGCGCTGGAAGCACGCCTGCCCAAAGCCAATTGGCAGCAGATGGAGACAGAGACAGACGAGCAGGACGGCAACGCTCATGCGGCCAGTCGCCTGCTGCATGCCTCACTGGGGGCACGGTTGCTCGCCCTGTGTGAGCAACCGGAGACCAGTCATGCACTGCTGCTCGAACTGCCGCTGGATGTGCGTGGCACCGCCTTTCAATTGAGCGTCTGGCAGCGGCTCAACGCCACCGTGAGTGGCGATACCCTGACCTACCGCCAGCTGGCCGAGGCGCTCGAGCGACCGACCGCCAGCCGCGCCGTCGCCAATGCCTGTGGCGCCAATCCGCTGGCTCTGCTGACGCCTTGCCATCGTGTGGTACGCGGCGATGGCGGACTCGGCGGCTATCGCTGGGGCGTGCCGCTCAAGCAGGCCCGATTGGCGCAGGAGTCCGGCACCCGCCGGGAGTGAGAGCGGCGATGTGCTAGAGCGTCATGGGGCGCAGCGCAGGCGGCGCCTGCAGCTGCTCGCGCACGATTTCCAGCGCGTGGGTCAGCGCCTCACGGCTCTCGGCAGCGCTCAGGCACAGCCGGATGGCCTGCGGTGGCGGCTCATTGCCGACACAGAAGGGCTCGGCGCTGGTGACGTGCACCCCCCGCTCGGCCAATGACGCGACCATCGCCTGAATGCGCTGCCCTTCGGGCAACTCGAGCCACAGATCGAACGAGGACGGCCGCGCCGCCGGCGACCACTCCGCCAGCAGCGTGCGGGCCAGTCGCTGGCGCGCGCGCATCTCCTCCATCTGCCACTCCACCAGCTGTGTCGCGTTGCCGCTGGTCAGCCAGGCACAGACCGTCTCCATCAACAGCGGCGCCACCATCCAGCTGTGGCTGCGCAGCACTGCGCCGATGCGGGTCAGTACCTCCACCGGCGCCCGCAATACGCCCAGGCGCAGGCCGCCAGCCAGCAACTTGGAGGTGCTGAAGACATACAGGGTGCGCTCCGGCGCCATCTGATAGAGCCGCGTACCGCACTCCTCGTCGGGCAGATATTGCACCCCATCTTCCAGAATCCAGAAGTCATGCTGGCGTGCGAGGGCGACCAGGGCCTCGCGCCGTGCATGAGACAACTGCGCCGCGCCCGGATTGTTCTGCTCGGCCATCACATAGACCATTCTGGGTGCCTGCTGACGACACAGCCGCGCCAGTGCCTCGACATCCATGCCGTCATCATCCAGCGGCACCCGCAACAGCTTGAGGCCACGTTCGGCGCTGGCGACGATCAAGCCGGGATAGGTCAGCGCGCCGGTGACCACGGCATCTCCGGGCGCCAGCAGCGCCGACAGCGCCAGCGTGATGCCATTCTGGCCGCCCTGGGTCAGCATCAGCTCCTCGGGGTCGACCGGCATGCCGAGCTCGCCCATCCAGCTCGCCAGCAACTGCCGGTGGCTGACGTCCCCGAATTCATTCTGATACTCGACACTGCGCAGCAAGGCCTCGGGTGACTGGCTGATCGCGGTCAGCGCCGCCGCCATTCCCTGCTGCCGCGCGGGGTGAGGCGGTGGCAGGCTCATGGTGAGATCGATCACGCCGGATGCCGGCAGCGCGCCCTCCTGTTCTGGCGCCAATCCATAGGCCTTGCTGGCACGCAGGGCATGCCCGAAGCTGCTGAAGGACCCATGCGCGCTTCGGGTGGCGCCGTTGATGTAGGTGCCGCTCCCGACACGCGCCGACACCAGGCCACTCCGCTCGGCCTCGGCGTAGCCTCGCGTCACCGTGCCGATGGTCACGCCCAGCGCATCCGCCAGCCGCCGTTGAGGCGGCAGTCGCTCGCCTTCCTTGAGTTGGCCCGCGGCGATATCGAGGCGGATGGCCTCCGCCAGCGCACGGTAACGCGGCATGGCGGGGTCCAGGGTCGGAATCCACATTGTCATGGTGACAAAAAACCTGTTGACGGTAATTGTCATCAGATTATGCTCAAAACATGCCGCCAACAAGCCACAAAACACAGGAATGTGCCGGCATCCGAAAATTGAATCCATACAATCAGACACGCCACCTCGACAACGCCCACCACGCTGAAGGACACCCATGGAATCCCTCGCCTTTCTGGCCCCCGCCACGCTTTTCATGCTGTCGATGACCCTGACACCCGGCCCCAACAACGTGATGTTGACGGCCTCGGGGGCCAACTATGGTTACTGGCGCACCCTACCGCATATCTTCGGCATCCTGATCGGCTGCCTGGTGCTGTTCATCGCCATCGCGCTGGGGCTGGGGCTGGTCTTCGAGCGTTATCCCATCGTGCAGACGCTGCTGAAGGTGCTGGGCAGTGCCTACCTGCTCTACCTAGCCTGGAAGATCGCCACCGCTCCGCCCCCTGACTTCGCCAGCCAGCAGGATGCGCGTCCGATGACCTTCCTCGCGGCGTGCCTGTTCCAGTTCGCCAATCCCAAGGCCTGGGTGATGGGCATGGCGCTGATGGCAAGCTTTCTGCCCGAGGAAGGCCCGGCACTGCTCAACGCCGTATTGCTGGCAGGCTTCGCGGAACTGGTCGCGCTGCCGTGCATCTCGCTGTGGGCGGGCTTCGGGACCGCCATCGGGCGTCTGCTGAATACCGAGCGCGCCTGGAAGATCTTCAACCGCGTGATGGGCGTGCTGACCGCTTCCTGCGTGGTGATGATCCTCGGCTGATCCACAGCCTGCGCCTGGAGCACGCGAATGACACCGGAGCGTCGAACACTGTTCGAATAATCACTGTTCATGCAGGCGAGGTTGGTTAGACTGTCGAGACGCCAATTCCACGCTCGCACAGGACGCTCCCTGCATGCTGACACTCTACGGTGATCGCCGCTCCGGCAACTGCTACAAGGTCGAGCTGCTGCTGCACCTGCTCGAACGCCATCATCACTACATCGAGGTCGATATTCTGGCCGGCGACACCCGCACGCCGGAATTCCTGACCCGCAACGTCAATGGCAAGATTCCGCTGCTGGAGCTGCATCGCGGCGAGACACTGTCAGAGTCGAATGCCATCCTGAATTACCTCGCCGATGGCAGCGACTACCTGCCGAGCGACCCCTTCCTGCGCGCCAAGGTGCTGCAGTGGCAGTTCTTCGAGCAGTACAGCCATGAGCCGTACATCGCCACCGCCCGCTTCATCAATCGCTACCTTGGCCTCACCGATGAGCGCCGCGCCGAGTACGCCGCCAAGCAGGATGGCGGCAAGCGTGCCCTGCGCGTGATGGAGCACCATCTCGCCGAGCATGACTGGCTGGTCGGGGACCGATTCACGATCGCCGACATTTCCCTTTATGCTTATACGCATGTTGCCGATGAAGGCGGCTTCGCGCTGGATGACTATCCCGCCATTCAGGCGTGGCTGGCAAGTGTCGCGGCGCAGCCGGGGCATTTCGATATCCCGCGGGACTGATAGGATATGGCATCCCCGACGACCGCCGCTTGCCAGGACACACGATGCCAACCTTGACCTATCGCCCGATGACACCGGAAGACCACCCTGCCTTCATCGCCATGATGGAGGCGACTCCGGGCGTGGTCATCCGCGATGCCGACCGCCATGCCCCTGTCGCCCGCTATCTGGCGCGCAATCCCGGCATGAGCCACCTGGCCTTTCTCGATGAGCGCCTGGTCGGCTGCGCCATGGCGGGCCATGACGGCAAGCGCGGCTACCTTCAGCATGTGATGACGGCGCCGGACATGCGTGGCCAGGGCATAGCCAGCACGCTGGTCGACCGCTGTCTGGCAGCCTTGGCCAGCGAAGGCATCGACAAGGTGCATCTGGATACCCTGCACGACAACCATGACGCTCATCGCTTCTGGGAGCGCCTTGGCTGGTCCAACCGCAATGCCGAGATCGTGCGCTTCTCGCGCATTCTGGTGGACAACCCCAACGCCTGAGACAGCCGCCTTCTATCCCGACGACCGCTGAGCAAGCCCGACGACCGCTGAGCAAGGAGCTCTACCGTGCAATTTCTCGAAAATGACGACCTCGGCAAGCTGATACTGCGCCTGATGCTGGGCCTGCTGTTGCTGTTTCATGGCCTCTCGAAATTGCTCGGTGATGGCGGCACGCTGAGCTGGATCGCCGGCGAGCTCGAGAATCTGGGCATCCCGGGCGTGGTGGCCTATGGCGTCTACATTGGCGAGATCATCGCGCCCATCATGCTGGTGCTCGGCGTGCACTCGCGCATCGCCGGTCTGATCGTGGTCGCCAACATGCTGTTCGCCTTTGCCGTGGCGCACATGGGCCAGCTGTTGAGCCTGTCGCCCTCCGGCGGCTGGGCGCTGGAGCTGCAAGGCTTCTTCCTCGCCAGCGCCCTGGCCATCGTCTTTCTCGGCAGCGGCCGCTTCGCGGTACAGGAGGACTGATGGCCGACGTCGTCACCGCCAGCACCTATTGCGAGAATGCTCCCCGGCACCCGATTCATGGCCCATATCATGATCATGAATACGGCTTTCCGGTCAGCGATGACCGGGTGCTGTTCGAACGCTTCGTGCTCGAGATCAATCAGGCCGGCCTCTCCTGGCTGACGGTGCTCAAGAAGCGCGCGGCCTTCCGCGAGGCCTTCGAGGATTACGATATCGCGCGCATCGCCGCCTACGGGGACGAGGACCGCGCGCGCCTGCTCAGCAATGCCGGCATCATTCGCAACCGACTCAAGATCAATGCCGTGATCCACAACGCAGGCGTGGTGATGCAGCTCAAGGACTCCCACGGCAGCTTCAGTGCCTGGCTGGATGCCCACCATCCACAACCGCTGTCAGCCTGGGTCAAGCTGTTCAAGAAGACCTTCCGCTTCACCGGCCCCGAGATCGTCAACGAGCTGCTGATGAGCTGCGGCTATCTGCCCGGCTGTCATCGTGATGACTGTCCGGTGCAGGCACGCGTGCTGGATGCCGGCCCGCGCTGGGCCGAGCCGGGCGCCCTGGCGGCGATCCGCGCAGATGACTGACGCCTGCTCCCACGCCTCCCGCTCTCTTCTTCCTCACAGGTAGCCCACGCATGGACTCCCTCACCCAGATCTGTCTCGGGGCCGTCGTTGGCGGCGCCGTCATGACGCCGGCCATTCGCCGCCTGCCCGGCCCGAAACGCGGCGCGGCCATCCGCTATGCGCTGCTCGGCGGTGCGGCACTCGGCACCCTGCCCGACCTCGACGTGATGATCGACTACGGCGACGCGGTCGCCAATTACACCCATCACCGTGGCTTCAGCCATTCCCTGCCGGTGCTGGCGCTTTTGGGCATCGTGCTCGGCTGGCTGCTGGCGCGCCTGCCACGTCTGGCGAGCCTCGGCCGTGGGCGGCTGATCGCCTACTGCGTGCTGTGCCTGGTCACCCACCCGCTGCTGGACAGCTTCACCACCTACGGCACCCAGCTGCTGTGGCCGTGGCCCAGCCGTCCCATCAGTCTGGCCAGCATCTTCATCATCGACCCGCTCTACACCCTGCCGCTGCTGATCACCGGCCTGTGGGTGGCGATTCGTGGTCGCACCGGGCATCTGTTGAGCGCGGGCCTCATGCTCTCGAGCCTCTATCTGGGCTGGGGACTGGCCGCCAAGAGCTGGGTCGAACATCGCGTGGCGCCGCTGCTGGCCAGCCAGGGCTTCGCCGACGCTCCGCGCATGGTGCAGCCGACTCCCTTCAACAGCCTGCTGTGGCGTGTCAGCGCAACCACGCCGCAGGCGGATCACGAATGGATGGTCAGCGTGTTCGACTCCGACGCGCAGCTGGCGTCTCTCGCACGCCGTGATTATCCGCGCCATCCGACGCTGGATGCCGAGGTCGCGAAGCTGGAGGACGGCCAGCGTCTGCGCTGGTTCGCGGCGCCCTATCTGCGTGCGAGCCGCGAGCGGACCCCAGAGGGCGAGACGCTGCTGGCAGTGACCGATACACGCCTGGGCTCACCCGGCTATCACCCCTTCCGCTTTGCCCTCGCACGCCAGAGCGCCCAAGGGGAATGGCAAGGGCTCGAGGACAGCCAGCGGCTGCCCAGCCGGCCTGTCGATCGCGCCGCCCTGCTAAGCCTCTGGCAGGCCGTCCACGACCCGCAGACGCGCATGCAGCCGAATCAGCGCACCGTCTCTGCCACGCCCTCAAATCCCTCGGCCGAGACAAGATAAAGCGCCGCTGATGAAGGCCCGAGATACGACAACGCCCGCCATGGTAGCCATGGCGGGCGTTGTCGTATCAGTGCTGCAAAGACGATCAGCCGAGGTACTTGATCATCACCCCCGCGGCAACCGCCGAGCCGATCACGCCGGCCACGTTCGGCCCCATGGCATGCATCAGCAGGAAGTTATGCGGGTTGTACTCGAGCCCGACCTTGTTGGAGACACGTGCCGCCATCGGCACCGCCGAGACACCGGCCGACCCGATCAGCGGATTGATCGGTGTCTTGGAGACCTTGTTCATCAGCTTGGCCATCAGTACCCCGCAGGCCGTGCCGATACCGAAGGCAACCACGCCGAGGGCCAGAATGCCCAGCGTCTCCACCGCCAGGAACTTGTCGGCCTGCAGCTTGGAGCCCACTGACAGTCCCAGGAAGATGGTGGTGATGTTGATCAGTGCGTTCTGGGCGGTATCCGACAGACGCTCCACCACACCACACTCGCGCATCAGGTTACCGAAGCAGAACATGCCCAGCAGCGGTGCGGCGTCCGGCAGCAGCATCGCCACCATGATCAGCAGCACCAGCGGGAACAGGATCTTCTCGGTCTTGGACACCGGCCGCAGCTGGGTCATGACCAGGCTGCGCTCCTTGGCGGTGGTCAGCGCGCGCATGATCGGCGGCTGGATCATCGGCACCAGTGCCATGTAGGAGTAGGACGCCACGGCGATCGCGCCCAGCAGCTCCGGCGCCAGCAGACTGGCGACGTAGATGGAGGTCGGACCGTCCGCACCGCCGATGATGCCGATGGCCGCCGACTGTTGCAGGCTGAAGTCCATCAGGCCCATCGAGGTCATCGCCACCGCGCCCAGCAGGGTCGCGAAGATGCCGAACTGCGCCGCCGCGCCGAGGAACAGGGTCTTGGGATTGGCCAGCAGCGGGCCGAAGTCCGTCATCGCGCCCACGCCCATGAAGATCACCAGCGGCGCGATGCCGGAAGCGATCGCCACACTGTAGAAGCTGTAGAGCATGCCGTTGGAGAAGCCGCCATCCAGCGCCATGTTGCTGGCCTGCTGCTTGAGCGCGGCGGGAATCTCGCCATGCAGCGCCTGCTCCACCGCGTGGCGCGCCTCATCCAGCGGCAGGCTGGCGATGTTGACGTTGAGCAGATTGGCCATCGAAGCCAACAGCTCCGGCTTGCCGAGATGGGCCGCCTGCTCGGCGGCAGACAGCGCCAGCCCGGCTTCCGGGATGTTGGCCAGAATGCCGCCGAAGCCGATCGGCACCAGCAGCAGGGGTTCGAAGTTCTTGCGGATCGCCAGATAAAGCAGGCCAAGGCCGATGACGATCATCGCCAGCTGGCCGAAGCTCATGTTGTAGAGCCCCGAGCCGTGCCAGAGGTTGAGTATCTTGTCCATGTCGTGTCGCCTTGCAGAGGAGCATCACCGACCGGCCCGCCGTGCATGACGACGGGCCGGACACACCGGCTCAGAGGGTGATCAGAACGTCGCCGACACTGACACTGTCGCCTTCCTTGACCTTCACCGCGGAGACGGTACCGGCCTGGTGGGCACGGATCTCGGTCTCCATCTTCATCGCCTCGAGGATGATGACCACATCGCCTTCGGCCACGCTGTCACCGACACTGACATTGACCTTGAAGATGTTGCCCGCCAGCGGCGCACTCACCGGCTCACCGGAGGCGGCCTGTGCGGCAGGTGCCGCCGCTGCGGCTGCCGGAGCAGGCGCCGCTGGCGCACTGGCCTGCACCTGGGTGATGTCTCCGCCTTCGGCGACCTCGACCACATACTGCTTGCCGTTGACGTTCAGGGTGTAGGTCTGCGGACCGCTGGACGCGGCTTGAGCACTGACGGCTGGAGCATTGGAGACCGGCGCACTTGCAGCCTTGGACGCCTTGTCATCGACAGCCTGCGGGGCGGGCTCGAAGGCATCCGGGTTGCCACGGTTGCGCAGGAACTTGAGGCCGATCTGCGGGAACAGCGCGTAGGTCAGCACGTCATCGGTCTCGCGCTCGCCGCCTTCCAGGGTGATGCCCTCTTCACTGGCCTTGCCCTTGAGCTCCTCACGCAGACGCTCCATCTCCGGCGTCAGGTTGTCGGCCGGGCGGCAGGTGATCGGCTCGCCGCCTTCCAGCACGCGGAACTGAAGCTCGCTGTCGAAGGGCGCCGGCGCCGCGCCATATTCGCCCTTGAGCAGCGCCTGCACTTCCTTGGAGATCGACTTGTAGCGCTCGCCCATCATCACGTTCATCACCGACTGGGTGCCGACGATCTGTGAGGTCGGGGTCACCAGCGGGATATAGCCCAGGTCCTTGCGTACACGCGGAATCTCGGCGAGCACGTCATCCAGCTTGTCACCGGCGCCCTGCTCCTTGAGCTGGCTTTCCATGTTGGTGAGCATGCCACCCGGCACCTGCGCGACCAGGATGCGCGAGTCGATACCGCGCAGGCTGCCTTCGAAAGCCGCGTATTTCTTGCGCACTTCGCGGAAATAGCCGGCGATATCCTCGAGTTTCTCGAGATCGAGCCCGGTATCGCGCTCGGTTCCCGCCAGCATCGCGACCACGGATTCCGTCGGGCTATGGCCGTAGGTCATCGACATGGAAGAGATGGAGGTGTCGACGTTGTCGATGCCCGCCTCGATGGCCTTGAGGGCCGTGGCGGTGGAAAGCCCGGTGGTGGCGTGGCACTGCATGTGGATCGGGATCGACAGGCTCGCCTTGAGGCGCGAGACCAGTTCAAAGGCGGTGTACGGCGTCAGCAGGCCTGCCATGTCCTTGATCGCCAGTGACTGGGCACCCATGGACTCGATCTTCTGTGCCAGCTCGACCCACATCTCCAGGGTGTGCACGGGGCTGACGGTGTAGGAGATGGTGCCCTGGGCATGCTTGCCCTGATCCAGCACCGCCTTGAGCGGACGCTCGAGGTTGCGCGGGTCATTCATGGCATCGAAGACACGGAAGACATCGACACCGCTGGTCGCGGCACGCTTGACGAAGGTATCCACCACATCATCGGCGTAATGACGATAGCCGAGCAGGTTCTGGGCGCGCAGCAGCATCTGCTGCTGGGTCTTGGGCATCGCTTCCTTCAAGGCACGAATGCGCGCCCAGGGGTCTTCGCCCAGGTAGCGAATGCAGGCGTCGAAGGTCGCGCCGCCCCAGCTCTCCAGCGACCAGAAGCCGATGTCGTCCAGCTTGGCGGCGATCGGCAGCATGTCATCGAGGCGCATGCGCGTGGCCAACAGTGACTGATGCGCGTCGCGCAGTACCACATCCGTGATGCCCAGCGGTTGCTTGTCCATGAGTGATCCCTTGTTCTTTATATTGTGGATATCGAGTTCTGCGCGCGCTGCAGGCAGCCTGTTGCGTCAGCCTGCAACACAGAATATTGCACTCGGGGGGAGGTCTACCCACCGTACTGCTCGTGATAGAATCGCCGCCTGCTATTCTCGGCAGTGGTCAGACGCTCGGCAGAGCCCAGACGCTATAGGCGAAGCTGCGAAAGCGTCAGTGCCGGTGCTGGTCCTGCCGGAAGCGGTGAATCGCCGCGGCCATGACGGCCGTCAGTTCGCTGTCGTCCTCTGCCGCAGGTGCCGGGGCAGCCGGCGCCCGCGCAGCACCTGGCGCAGCGGGCACTGGTGCAGGCGCGAAGCGATCCACCAGCCTGGCCATCGCCATCATGGCGACCACCAGCAGACTTAGAAACACGAACACGAACCCCATCCCGAACACCATCAGGTTCAAGCCTTCACCGAGCAGATCATTCTCTTGCATGCCAGTGTCCTCGAGTCTTTCTCGTTATCGAGCCGCACTACGGCGCAGCGCCTGCGCTGAACGCCAATGTCTTCGGTCACGCCGGACACGGCACGACGGATAGGCTCCGCCGCCGATAGCCTCTGTCGGTATGCCCATGCAGCTGCATTCAATGCTTGTTGGTCGCTCTAAAGTGCCTGATTCCACGGCAATTGCAATGACACCATCGTTGACCCCACAGGCCCTCGCGCGGGCCGGCCGCATCGGCATCGCGCCGATGGAAGGCGTGATAGATGACATCACGCGCGAATGTCTCACCGGCCTTGGCGGCTACGACTGGTGCGTGACGGAATTCGTGCGCGTGACCCACGTCAAGTTACCGCCGCGCGTCTTCAAGCGCATCTGTCCGGAGCTGCTCGACGCCTCCCCGACACAGACGGCACAGACACGACACGAGACCCCGGTCGCCCTGCAGCTGCTGGGGGCCGACCCCGAGGCACTGGGCATCAATGCCCGGGTCGCTGCGCGTCTGGGTGCGCCAAGCGTCGATATCAATTTCGGCTGCCCGGCCAAGACCGTCAACCGACATGATGGTGGCGCGGCACTGCTGCGCTCGCCGGAACGCGTCTTCCGCGCAGTGGAAGGCGTGCGCAAGGCACTCGAGGGCACGGGCGTACCGGTCACCGCCAAGATTCGTCTCGGCTTCAATGATCGGCGCCTGGCGCTGGCCTGCGCTCAGGCAGCCGAGGCAGGCGGTGCGACCCAGCTGGTGGTGCATGGGCGAACCAAACAGGAAGGCTATCGCCCACCTGCGCACTGGGAATGGATCGGCAAGATCACCTCCGAGCTCTCCATTCCGGTGGTCGCCAATGGCGATATCTGGGATATGCACTGCTACTGGCGGGCGCGCTCCCTGTCCGGCTGTCGCGATGTCATGCTGGGGCGTGCCGCCCTGGCTGACCCCTTCCTGGCGGCGCGCATCAAGCATTGGCAGGCGACCGGAGAGCTGCTGCCCGAGACGGACTGGACGCAGCGTGCGCAGGTGCTGCTCTCCCATGCTGAGCGCTGCGCCCACCTCCCCGACAAGGTGATGGTGCCGCTGCTCAAGCAGTGGATGAACATGATGCGCCAGAGCGGCAACGCGGAAGCCGAAAGCCGTTTCCAGGCCATCAAGCGCCACAAGGGGCGCGCCGAGTTCTTCACCGGCCTGGTGGCCGGCACTGCGCTGGAGCTGGCGCCAAGCCTTCTGACGTCGGTGACTCGCATGCCGGAACCGACTCAGACATCGGGATCGCCCCAGGCATCGGAAACGGAAGCCGCGACCACCCCGGCCTGAGCCTGAACCTGAACATCAGCACCGACCAACACCCGATCCGTTCGCTGCCCCGATCAGTGAACCAAAAAAAGGGCGCCCCTCGCGAAAAGGGCGCCCTGGCGATCGTCCGCCCGAAGGCGTGACATCACAGTCAAGGAAAGCGGTAGAACACTCAGATCGTCAGCAATGCGGGGATCGGGGCCGTGCAGGCGGCGATCACTCGGCACTGATCTTGCCTCATAGCCTGGCTTCTTTCATTGCCTGACTTTTCTTCAGACGAAGAAAAACCCGCTTCAGTGAAGCGGGTTTTTCAATTGGCGCGCCCTGGAGGATTCGAACCTCCGACCGCCTGATTCGTAGTCAGGTACTCTATCCAGCTGAGCTAAGGGCGCATAAACCTTGAAATCTGTGGCCTGAGCATTTCAAATGACTTCAGGACTTTATCGTGCGAGTACTGCGTCTTTCCAACTTCATGTCTTGCGTTGCAGTGGCGCGCCCTGGAGGATTCGAACCTCCGACCGCCTGATTCGTAGTCAGGTACTCTATCCAGCTGAGCTAAGGGCGCATCTTACTGCATTTGTACCTAATGGCGGAGAGAGAGGGATTCGAACCCTCGATAGGGCTATAAACCCTATACTCCCTTAGCAGGGGAGCGCCTTCAGCCACTCGGCCACCTCTCCTCATCAGGTACGGCGCATATCTTACTCATTTGATTGGGCTTTGTCCAGCCCCTGTGTCGATTTTTTGGCTTCGATGCTGAACATCTCATCACCACTCGACAACAGGCTCGAGGCTGCGCGCCCCCAAGCAATCTCCCCGCATGAACCAGAACATGACGATGGCTAGCCTGTCGTCGCGTCTCGTTCGAGGGAGCGGGCATATTACCGAACCAGAATCGGCTTGTCTCCCCCTTTTTGAGAAAAAAGCCAAATTTTTCCCTTACGGAACACAGACTTGAACAAGCTACCCTCTCATCACCCCGCATGAGCCGCTGCTCATGGAGTAAGTACGCCGTTGTTCATGAAGTAGGCGGGCCACCCTCGCCTGCGCCAGGCCCACACACGCGAACGCCAGCCATGGGGACAATGGCTGGCGTTCATCGGGTCGTGCAGGGTCGTGCGACGTGCAGGCGCAGCATGCCGTCAGGCGATGGCATCGCCATTGTCTTCTTTCTCACGCTGGATGCGCTGATAGATCTCTTCTCGATGGACGGCAACGTCCTTGGGCGCGTTCACACCGATACGCACCTGATTACCTTTCACTCCGAGAACGGTGACAGTGATGTCGTCTCCGATCATCAGAGTTTCACCCACTCTACGGGTCAGGATGAGCATGACTGATCTCCTTGTCAGAAATTCAAAACAGCTGGGACTTCAACGGGATGTGGAGGCGGCGATCGACCGGGACAAGTCGACCACCCTGATGCATGAAGCTCGAATTATGCGCTATGCATGCTCCGACGGCCAATGCCATACCTTCATCACACCCGATAGACACGTTGAATGAAAGCGCCCGATGCACAGACTGACATTCAGAAGAATGACAGAAAATGCATCGGGCGCTATCGACTTCACGTGCCGCACGTCTGCCAGACCAACATCCCCGGCCTGGGCACCGACGCTTCACGACTTGGCCAAGTCATTGATTGTCGGTGTCTTTACGACTTCCTTGCTGCACGCTCCGTGGTGAGACTCAGGCAGTCTCGTCGCTGATCGCTTCTGCATCCAGCCCGAAAGCGGTGTGCAGGGAGCGAACCGCCAGCTCCATGAATTTCTCGTCGATCAGGACGGAAATCTTGATCTCTGAAGTGGAGACCATGCGGATATTGATGCCTTCTTCCGCCAGTACGCGGAACATCTTGGAGGCGACACCGGCGTGAGAACGCATGCCGACACCGACCAGCGAGACCTTGGCGATGTTGTCATCACCGCGCATCTCACCACCACCGACGGACGGAATCACCGTCTCGGTCAGGATGCGCTGGGTCGCCTTGAAGTCGGTCTTGGCGACGGTGAAGGAGAAGTCAGTGGTATTGCCGTCCGGAGAGACGTTCTGGACGATCATGTCGATTTCGATGTTGGAATCGGCGATCGGGCCCAGAATCTTGGAAGCGACACCCGGGATATCCGGCGTGTTGAGCAGAGTCAGCTTGGCTTCGTTGACATTGAAGGCGATGCCGGAGATCAGCGGTTCTTCCATGTTGTCTTCTTCCTCAGCGACGATCAGGGTACCCGGGCCATCCTCGAAGGAAGACAGCACACGCAGGGGAACATTGTACTTGCCGGCGAATTCCACCGAACGGATCTGCAGGATCTTGGAGCCCAGGCTCGCCATTTCCAGCATTTCCTCGACGGTCACCGTTTCCAGACGACGTGCCTTGGAGCACACGCGCGGGTCAGTGGTATAGACACCATCGACATCGGTGTAGATCTGGCACTCATCCGCCTTCAGTGCGGCAGCCAGGGCGACACCGGTGGTGTCAGAGCCACCACGACCCAGCGTCGTGATGTTGCCCTCTTCATCGACACCCTGGAAGCCTGCCACCACGACCACCTTGCCATCGTCGAGGTCTTCACGCAGGTCATCGGTATCGATGTGCTGGATACGCGCCTTGGTGTGCGCGCTATCGGTGCGGATTCCCACCTGCGCCCCTGTGTAGGAGGTCGCGTCGACGCCGATCTTCTGCAGCGCCATGGCCAGCAGGGAAATGGTGACCTGCTCGCCAGTGGAGACCAGCATGTCCATCTCGCGCGGTGTCGGGTCATCATTGATCTCGCTGGCGAGACCGATCAGTCGGTTGGTCTCGCCACTCATGGCAGAGACGACCACGACAATCTGATGGCCTTCATCGCGGAATCGCTTGACCTTCTCGGCGACGGCCTTGATCCGCTCCACCGAGCCGACCGAAGTGCCTCCGAACTTCTGAACGTATAGCGCCATGTGCGTTTCCGTTATCCGTGTCCGTTTGCGTTGTCCCCACATGAAGCTCATGTGAGCCCAAAAAGAGGCCGGGTCTCCCCAAGAGGAGCCCGGCCTTCATCTTGTACTGTCAGCCCAGCTGGGCGTCTACCCATGATGGCACACCGGCCAGTGCGCCCGGAAGCGAGGCGGCGTCACTGCCACCGGCCTGGGCCATGTCAGCACGACCGCCACCCTTGCCACCGACCTGCTCGGCCACGTGGCGCACCAGGTCACCCGCCTTGACGCGCGAGGTCAGGTCGTCGGTGACACCGGCGATCAGGCTGACCTTGTCACCGTCCGCGACGCCGAGCACCAGGATGCCGGAGCCGAGCTTGGACTTGAGGTCATCCATCAGGCCACGCAGCTCCTTGCCGGAGACGCCTTCGACCTGCTTGGCCAGCACCTTGATGCCCTGGACATTGGCGATGTCGCTGAGCATGTCGCTGGCCGAAGCGGACGCCAGCTTGGCCTTGAGGCGTTCAAGCTCCTTCTCGAGGCCGCGGTTGCGCTCCAGCAGGCTGCCGACGCGCTCCTCGACCTGCTCCGGCTTGGCCTTGAGACGCTCACCGAGGCGAGCCAGAGTCGCTTCCTGCGCGAGCAGGAAGTCACGCGCGGCGCGACCGGTGATGGCCTCGATACGACGCACGCCGGACGCGATGCCGGTCTCGGCGAGAATGTGCATCTGGCCGATGTCGCCGCTGCGCTTGACGTGAGTCCCGCCGCACAGCTCGATGGAGAAGGCATCCTGACCGATGGTCAGCACGCGGACTTCCTCACCATACTTGGCATCGAAGAGTGCCGCTGCGCCGCGCGCCTTGGCCTCATCGAGACTCATGAACTCGATGGTGGTCTCGGCGTTGGCCAGGATCTGCGCGTTGACGATGCGCTCGACCTCGGACAGCTGCTCGGCCGTCATCGCCTCAAAGTGGCTGAAGTCGAAGCGCAGACGCTCGGCCGTGACCAGCGAGCCCTTCTGCTGAACGTGCTCACCCAGCACCAGACGCAGCGCTTCGTGCAGCAGGTGCGTGGCGGAGTGGTTGCGCACGGAAGCCGCGCGCAGCTCGGCATCGACCTGCGGACGCACCTTGTCACCGACCTTGAGAGCGCCTTCGATCAGCACACCGTGGTGCAGGTGATGGCCGGTCTGCTTCTGGGTATCGCTGACCTGGAAGCGGCCACCATCCAGATGCAGATAACCGGTGTCACCGGCCTGGCCGCCTGACTCGCCGTAGAACGGGGTGGTATCGAGCACCACGATGCCCTTGGTGTCCACCTCGAGCTGCTCGACGGCATTGCCTTCGGCGTCGAACAGCGAGGTGACGGTGGCTTCCCCTTCCAGCTGGTCGTAACCGGTGAAGACGGTCTCGCCTTCCAGCACCAGGTTGGCGGAGTAGTCGCCGCCGAAGTTGCTGGCGGCACGGGCGCGATCACGCTGTGCTTCCAGGGCCGCCTGGAAACCTGCCTCATCGAGGATCAGCTCGCGCTCGCGGCAGATGTCGGCGGTCAGGTCATACGGGAAGCCGTAGGTGTCGTAGAGCTTGAAGATGGTCTCGCCGTCGAGGGTATTGCCCTCGAGGTCAGCGATGGCTTCTTCCAGAAGCTTCATGCCATGTTCCAGCGTACGCGCGAACTGCTCTTCTTCCTTGAGCAGCACACGTTCGATCTGCTCGCGTGCGGCGCGCAGTTCCGGATAGGCATCGCCCATCTCGCTGTCGAGAGCCGCGACCAGCTTGTAGAAGAAGCTGCCACGCGCCCCCAGCTTGTGACCGTGACGCACGGCGCGACGGATGATGCGACGCAGCACGTAGCCACGGCCTTCGTTGGAGGGCAGCACGCCATCGGCGATCAGGAAGGCACACGAGCGGATGTGGTCAGCCACCACGCGCAGTGACGGCGTGGCGATGTTGTCGTGACCGATGATCTCGGCCGCGGCGGCCAGCAGATTCTGGAACAGATCGATCTCGTAGTTGGAGTGCACGCCCTGCATCACGGCCGCGACACGCTCCAGGCCCATGCCGGTATCGATGGACGGCTTGGGCAGCGGGTGCAGCGTGCCCTCGGCGTCACGGTCGAACTGCATGAAGACCAGGTTCCAGATCTCGATGTAGCGATCGCCATCCTCGTCCGGGCTGCCCGGCGGGCCACCGGCGACATCTTCGCCGTGGTCATAGAAGATCTCGGAGGACGGGCCGCACGGGCCGGTGTCGCCCATCTGCCAGAAGTTGTCCTCGTCGAGACGCGAGAAGCGGTTCTGATCGATGCCGACCTCGTTGAACCAGATGTCACGGGCTTCATCATCGCTGACGTGCACGGTGACCCACAGCTTCTCCTTCGGCAGGCCGAGTTCTTCGGTCAGAAACTTCCAGGCAAACTGGATGGCTTCGCGCTTGAAGTAGTCGCCGAAGCTGAAGTTGCCCAGCATCTCGAAGAAGGTGTGGTGACGGGCGGTATAGCCGACGTTGTCCAGGTCATTGTGCTTGCCACCGGCGCGCACGCAGCGCTGCGCAGAGGTCGCACGGCTGTAGCCACGCGGATCACGGCCCAGGAAGACATCCTTGAAGGGCACCATGCCGGCGTTGGTGAACAGCAGGGTCGGGTCGTTGTTCGGCACCAGGGAGCTGGTGGGAACGATGGTATGGCCCTGCTTCTCGAAATAGGTCAGGAAGGCGTTTCTGATTTCTGCGCTTTTCATAGAGGTTCCGTAGCGATGTGCGTAAAGACGCTCCGGGGGTCTTCTGCATGACTTCCGCATGGTTTCTGCATATTCATCCATGTGGGTATGCATGGAGGTGCAATGAAAAGCATGAAAGAAGGCGCCTGCCCCGTGCCGTCGCAAGACGACCTAGTATAACGCCTGTTCGCGCAAGCTAAAGGGGGGGAAATGTCCTGAAGCGCCGGTTTGCGCGTCATGAGAGCCAAACAGTCGCCCGCCAGCTAGCCTTCCTCCCCCTCATCACTCCAGGCGGACTCCATGGCATAGCGCAGCTGCTCATAGTCGAAGCCACGCTGGAGCAGAAATCGCTCGCGCCGTGCGCGCTCCTTGTGTCCCTCGCCGGGGCCGGTAAAGCGCCTGGCCAGCGTATCGCGCGCCAGTTCGAAGAAATCCACCGCCTCGACATGACCGAAGGCATCCGGCGTCGGGTCACTGGCGGCACGCATCACGGCATTGAGCGTCTCGCTATCGATACCACGCTGGCGCAGCTCCTGCTGGATACGCCTCGGCCCCTGCCCGCGCAGCACTCGCGTCCGCAGGAAGCTGGCGGCAAAGCGCTCATCGGATTGCAGGCCCTCCTCGGCCATGCGCTCCAGCACCTCCTCGATCAGCAGCTCGACCTCATCGCGACTCAAGGCCGCCTGTGCGCCCTCCTCGCCCGCGGCTTGCCGCTGTGCCAACTCGTCATCGCTGACCGCCCGCAGGTAGTCACGCTCCTTGAGATAGTCGTGCAGCTCGCGGCGGCTATGTTCGCGGCGCGCCAGACGCGCGATGGCATCATTGCGCGCACGCCGTTGCGGCGTCATCGCGCCTGAGTCGAGCGGTTGATACTCAGGCCCACCCATTTCAGCGCTGTCATCGTGCATGGTCATGCTCCCCGGGGTTGAGCAGAAGGACATCGATGGACGTGAACGCAAGGCGCCCGCCTCCGAGTCATCGGGGCGGGCGCCTTGGGATCATCGCACCGGGTCGGAAACGACACGGTGCGATGACGCCAGCCTGGCGGCTGGCGCTCTTGCTCTTTCTTCTGGACGAACCTCAGTCGAGATCGATATCCAGGTCGTCTTCACTCTCGGCGGCCGCGGTCTCTTTCGGCTCTTCCTTGGCTTCCGGCGCTGCCAGCAACTGGGCACGGATCTGGGTTTCAATCTCCTCCATGATGGCGGGATTGTCTTCCAGGTACTGGGCGGAATTGGCCTTGCCCTGACCGATCTTGCTGCCCTGATAGCTGTACCAGGCGCCTGACTTGCCGACCAGACCACACTGCACGCCCAGATCGATCACCTCACCGGCGTGATAGATGCCCTTGCCGTAGAGAATCTGGAACTCGGCCTGACGGAACGGCGGCGCGACCTTGTTCTTGACGACCTTGACGCGGGTCTCGTTACCGGTGACTTCATCACCGGACTTCACGGAACCGGTGCGACGGATATCCAGACGCACACTGGAGTAGAACTTCAGTGCGTTACCGCCAGTCGTGGTTTCGGGGCTACCGAACATCACGCCGATCTTCATGCGGATCTGGTTGATGAACACCACCATGCAGTTGGCGTTCTTGATGTGACCGGTCACCTTGCGCAGCGCCTGGGACATCAGACGCGCCTGCAGGCCGACGTGGGAGTCGCCCATCTCGCCTTCGATCTCGGCACGCGGCGTCAGTGCCGCCACGGAGTCGACGATGATGACGTCAACGCCGCCGGAGCGTACCAGCATGTCGACGATCTCGAGCGCCTGCTCACCGGTGTCCGGCTGGGAGACCAGCATCTCGTCCAGATTGACGCCCAGCTTCTCGGCGTAGGACGGATCCAGTGCGTGCTCGGCATCGATGAAGGCACAGACCTTGCCCTGCTTCTGCGCCTGGGCGATGACCGAGAGGGTCAGTGTCGTCTTGCCCGAGGATTCCGGGCCATAGATCTCGACCACGCGCCCGAAGGGCAGGCCGCCGATGCCGAGTGCGATATCCAGCCCCAGAGAACCGGTGGAAACCGACGGGATGGCCACACGCGGGGCATCGCCCATGCGCATGACGGCGCCCTTGCCGAACTGGCGCTCGATCTGGGACAGCGCCGCGTTCAGCGCCTTGGTACGATTGTCGTCCTTTGCCATGTGGCCTCCTGTCGAACGGCGGAGCCACACGGGCTGCCACCTGGAATAGAGAATTCTATCACTGAGAGCTGAGCAGACACCGTCAGACTAGCGGCTGAGGTGTCGTGGCAAAACCCTGTATACATGGACAGTATAATGCCGCAAGTTGCGTCACTCTGCCAGTCCGGTGATGCGCTTTTTCAGGCAGCACCCTCAACGCGGGGCTTGCATCGGGCTCATGCGTCTTCGGTGCCGATCTGCAAGGCCTCCACGCGCTCGATCAAGCCCTGCAATGCCTCCCGCACCGCGGCGTCGCGCACGGCCTGCCGGTCGCCGGGAAAGTGACAGCAGCGTGCCTGCTGGCGCGCCTCGCTCCCCCACGCCAGCCATACGGTGCCGACGGGCTTCTCGTCACTTCCCCCGCCGGGGCCGGCCACACCGCTGATCGCCACCCCCAGCTCAGCGCCACTTTCGCGACAGGCGCCCCGCACCATCTCGCACACGACCGCCTCTGAGACGGCACCGAATGTTTCAAGCGATGTCTCACTGACCCCCAGCAGGCGCTGCTTGGTGGCATTGGAATAGGTCACGTAGCCCGCATCGAAATAGCTGGAGCTACCGGCAATCGCCGTGATCGCCGCACTCACCCCGCCCCCGGTGCACGACTCGGCGGTGGTGATGCGCACGCCGCGCGCGACTGCCAACGCCTGCAACTGCTCAGCCAGGGCATTCGCGCACGCAGCCTCGGGGGTCGTACCAGTCAATCGGCTCACGAACTTTCTCCTTGTGGAGGTCATCGGGTGAAAAGGGCAGCGAGCATGAGACATCACAGGCATTGGAGCCGGCCGCGCCAGTCCGTAGAATATCGCGCATCCCGCATGCCGTGCTCTCGCATGTGTGCTTTTTCCCATTGCAGTGCAGTCAAGGAAGTCCATGGCCATGGCCAAGAACAGCGCGCCCCAGATGACGCCGATGATGACGCAGTACATGAAGATCAAACGCGAGCACCCCGGCGTGCTGCTGTTCTATCGCATGGGCGACTTCTATGAACTGTTTCATGAGGACGCCAAGCGCGCAGCACAACTGCTCGATATCACGCTGACGGCGCGCGGCAGCTCCGGCGGTTCCCCGATCCCCATGGCAGGGGTGCCCTACCACAGCGCCGAAGGCTATCTGGCACGCCTGGTCAAGATGGGCGAATCGGTAGCCATCTGTGAGCAGATCGGTGACCCGGCGACCAGCAAGGGGCCTGTCGAGCGCAAGGTGGTACGTATCGTCACCCCGGGAACGCTGCATGATGAGGCGCTGCTGGATGCCAGCCGCGACAACCTGCTGGTGGCGCTGCATCGTGATGGCGAGACCTGGGGCCTGGCCGCTCTCGAGCTCTCCTCCGGTCGCTTCAGCGTGCTCGAGGTCAATGGTGATGACGAGCTGCTGGCCGAGATCCAGCGTCTGTCGCCTGCCGAAGTCATGGTCGGCGAAAGCCGTACCCTCCCCGCCAGCCTGGCCTCGCGCCCGGGCCTGACCCGCCAGAGCGATTGGCACTTCGATCACGAGACTGCCTTGCGCCTGCTGTGCGATCAGTTCGGCGTCCAGGACCTCAACGGCTTCGGCTGCAGCCACCTGACGCGCGCCGTCACGGCAGCCGGTGCCCTGCTCGACTACGCTCGCGACACCCAGCGTACCGGCCTGCCCCACGTGACCGCGCTGGCCGTCGAGAGCCGCGATGACTCGGTGGTGATCGATGCCGCCAGCCGTCGCAACCTCGAGATCGACACCAACCTGGGCGGCACCAGCGACAACACGCTGGCCAGCGTGCTGGACGTCACCGCGACCGCGATGGGTTCACGCCTGCTCAAGCGCTGGCTCAACCGCCCGCTGCGCGATCAGCTCCAGATCGGCCAGCGTCAGGCGGCGGTGCAACGTCTGCTGGATGGCGACTACCCCTTCGAGCTGCAAGGCCTGCTCAAGCGCATCGGCGATGTGGAGCGTATCCTCGCCCGTGTCGCGCTGCGCAGCGCACGCCCCCGTGACATGGCACGCCTGCGCGATGGCCTCAACACTCTGCCCGAGCTGCGCGCCGTGCTCGCCAGCGTCGAAAAAGGCAGCGCCATCGATGACCTGCGCGATGCCATCCGCCTGTTCCCGGCACTTTCCGCGATGCTCAGCGAGGCGCTGGTCGAGAATCCGCCGGTGGTGCTGCGCGATGGTGGCGTGATCGCCGATGGCTACGACGATGAGCTGGACGAGTATCGCGGCCTGTCCGAGAACGCCGGCCAGTATCTGGTCGCACTCGAGACCCGCGAGCGCGAGCGCACCGGCCTGAGCAACCTCAAGGTCGGCTACAACCGCGTGCATGGCTACTTCATCGAGCTGCCGCGCTCGCAATCGGCCGAGGCCCCGCCGGAATACATCCGTCGCCAGACCCTCAAGAATGCCGAGCGCTTCATCATCCCCGAGCTCAAGGAGTTCGAGGACAAGGCGCTGTCTGCCAAGTCCAAGTCACTGGCGCGCGAGAAGCTGCTGTACGAGCACCTGCTGGATGACCTGAATACCGAACTGGATGGCCTGCAGCAGACGGCCCGCGCACTGGCGTCACTGGATGTGCTGACCGCCTTCGCCGATCGCGCTGCCTCGCTCGATTTCGTGCGCCCCGAACTCAGCGAGACCCCGGGCATCGATATCGAAGGCGGACGCCACCCGGTGGTCGAGCATGTCAGCGATCATCCCTTCGTTCCCAACGATGTGCGCTTCGATGATGCGCGGCGCATGCTGGTGATCACCGGCCCCAACATGGGCGGTAAATCCACCTACATGCGCCAGACGGCACTGATCGCTCTGCTCGCGCATACCGGCAGCTTCGTGCCGGCGTCGCGCGCCTGCATCGGCCCGCTGGACCGCATCTTCACGCGCATCGGCTCCTCGGATGACCTGGCCGGCGGCCGCTCGACCTTCATGGTCGAGATGACCGAGACCGCCAGCATCCTGCATAACGCCACTGATGAGAGCCTGGTGTTGATGGATGAAATCGGCCGCGGCACCTCGACCTTCGATGGCCTGTCACTGGCATGGGCCAGCGCCGAGCATCTGGCGCGCACGCGTGCCTTCACCCTGTTCGCGACCCATTACTTCGAGATGACGGCGCTGCCCGAGCATGCCGATGCCGTCGCCAACGTGCACCTGACGGCCGCTGAGCACGGCGATGGCATCGTCTTCATGCACCGTGTCGAGGAAGGCCCTGCCAGCCAGAGCTATGGCCTGCAGGTGGCCCAGCTGGCCGGGGTGCCGCAGAGCGTCATCCTGCGCGCGCGCGAGAAGCTGACCAGCCTGGAGCAGCAGGAAGTCGATCGTCCGCAGGTGGCGCGCGAGGATGCGCTGGGCCAGCCGGTACCGCAGCAGAATGACCTGTTCGCGGCACCGCCGCATCCGGTTGTCGAGGCCCTCAATGGCCTAGACCCGGATGATCTGAGCCCCAAGCGAGCGCTGGAGCTGATCTACGAATGGCACCGTCAGCGCTGAGCGCCGTCACACCGAGCCAGCGTTGGCGTGCCCGGCCCGAGAATGAGTGGCAAGGCCCGAGAATGCGCGGCAAGGCTCGACAGCAACCTTCGGGCATAGCACCATTCCAAAACGATCCGCCCCTGCTGATTGCGGGGGCGGCAGAGCGCCACTAGAATAACGCCTTATAACATCTGCGCCGCTTATAACCTGAAGACCATGATGTCGCCGAGATGACACATGGTGGGCGCCTGGACCACGACCTACGAGAGAGACGCCAATCCGCGTCAGGAGACCTGCATGGCATTCATCGTCACCGAGAACTGCATTCGCTGCAAATACACCGACTGCGTGGAAGTCTGCCCGGTGGATTGCTTCTACGAAGGCCCGAACTTCCTGGTGATCAACCCGGATGAGTGCATTGACTGCGCGCTGTGTGAGCCGGAATGCCCCGCCGAAGCCATCTTCTCCGAAGATGAAGTGCCGGAGAACCAGAAGGAATTCATCGAGCTGAATGCCGATCTGGCCGAAGTCTGGCCGAACATCAGCGAGAAGAAGGACGCCATGGAAGACGCCGAGAAGTGGGATGGTGTCGATGGCAAGCTTGAGTATCTGGAGCAGTAAGCCCCTCAAGCAACCCGCATCTCACGTGGCAAGCGGCTTGCCCGCCCTGACCGGGCAAGCCCGGGTCTCACGACAGAAACGGCAGCGATTCCCTCGGGAGCCGCTGCCGTTTCTGTCTCTGATGCTTGAAGTCGGTGCCTGAAGTCGGAGACTCAAGCTCATGTCAGGAGCTCAGCCCCCTGACATCCGGGCATAAAAAAGGGCGACCCCGTAAGGTCGCCCGCTCCAAGCGTGTCCCTGTCGATCCATCCTGGATCGCACTCCTGAGTGCTGTCCCTGCCCTTCACGACATCCTGTCATTCGGGGCGCACCGTCACGCGTGGCGGGCATTGCAGCACTGCTCGCGCAGCTGTCCCACCGCAATGCCCGTTAGTGCAGATATTTGCCTGTCCTGCTGTCCTGCCCATGCATTGCCCGGCGTCCTGCCTGTACCGCTCCCTGCCTGTGCAGCTGACAGCCTCACGACATTCCTTGTCCGACCATCCTTGTCGTGGCTTCCTGCCACTTGATGCTGCCGCTTTCTGCCCCATCATTCCTGACGCGGATGATGTCCCGTCATCCGTCACTTCCTGTGAAGGGCAAGCTTCCTGACTGCATATCAGAGCCTGGGGCTCTTCGACACTCCGTGTCGTTATCGTGCTTCCTGCCTGTGTGGCGCTTCCCATCGCCGACGGATCATCCTGATCCTGACACACTCCGGTGTCATGCCCGCTATCCTTGCTTCCCTAGCATTTCTCGCCTGACTCCTTCAAGCGAAGATATGCAGCTCTCTGCTACCGACGTCCATGTCAGGTCCTTTTCCGCCGAGCGTCCTGCTCAGCGGGGCGAAACGTCCTGTCTCGCCATCAAGTCTTTTCTGATCATCCCGTTGGCATCCTGCCGAGACTGCGGTGTCCCGCCGCACCCTCACGTCCATGCAGCCATTCTGGGCAGCATTCGCCGGCGAGGCAACTAGCCAAACCGCTTAACCCGCTATATCTGAACAGGCCGTCAAAGAAAATATCATCAATAAAATCAAATAGATATTGAAGAACATACGTTCATGTCCGCAGGCGACTCGCAGCCAGTGTCTCGATTGTCCTGCGGGATTTGTAAGAGATGGCTTACACGAAATCAGTGCCTGAAAGCGGCCTGTTTCCTGCATCCCCCTCAAACGCACTCAATCATCGCCTGCAATGCACAACGGGGCCGTGCCAGAAGGCACGACCCCGTTGCAAGTTACCTCTGCGATGCTGGGCGCTGAGCCCTCACATCACAGGCGATTACTGACCCTTGATCTCTTTCAGGCCGTTGTAAGCCACGTCACCCAGCTGCTGCTCGATCACCAGCAGACGGTTGTACTTGGCGACACGGTCAGAGCGGCACAGAGAGCCGGTCTTGATCTGGCCAGCACAGGTACCGACGGCGAGGTCAGCGATGGTGGTGTCTTCGGTCTCGCCACTGCGGTGGGAGATGACCGCGGTGAAGCCGGCGGCCTGCGCCATCTTGATCGCATCCAGGGTCTCGGACAGTGAGCCGATCTGGTTGAACTTGATCAGGATGGAGTTGCCGATGCCTTCATCGATACCACGGCTCAGGATGCGCGTATTGGTGACGAACAGATCGTCGCCGACCAGCTGCACCTTGTCGCCCAACTCGTCGGTCAGCATCTTCCAGCCTTCCCAGTCGGACTCATCCATGCCGTCTTCGATGGAGACGATCGGATATTCCGCGGCCAGGCCGGCCAGATAGTCGACGAAACCACGTGCGTCGAAGCTCTTGCCTTCGCCGGACAGGTTGTACTGACCGTCCTTGTAGAACTCGGAAGACGCGCAATCCAGCGCCAGGGTCACATCGGTGCCCAGGGTGTAGCCTGCATCGCTGACGGCCTGCTTGATGACGGCCAGTGCTTCGGAGTTGGACGCCAGGTTCGGTGCAAAGCCACCTTCATCACCCACGGAGGTGCTCAGCTCGCGACCCTGCAGCACCTTCTTCAGCGCGTGGAAGATCTCGGCGCCGGTGCGCAGTGCTTCACGGAAGGTCGGCGCGCCGACCGGCTGGACCATGAACTCCTGGATGTCGACATTGTTGTCGGCATGTTCACCGCCGTTGATGATGTTCATCATCGGCACCGGCATGGAGTACTGGCCTGGCTGGCCGTAAAGCTCAGCGATGTGAGCGTAGAGCTCGATGCCCTTGGCCTGCGCTGCCGCCTTGGCAGCCGCCAGAGAGACGGCAAGAATCGCGTTGGCACCCAGCGATTCCTTGTTCTCGGTACCGTCCAGCGCCAGCATGGCATCGTCCAGCGCGCGCTGGTCGAGTGCATCCATGCCCACGAGGCGCTCGCGGATCGCGCCATTGACGGCT
This sequence comes from Cobetia sp., assembly GCF_983723665.1. Classification (NCBI taxonomy): domain Bacteria; kingdom Pseudomonadati; phylum Pseudomonadota; class Gammaproteobacteria; order Oceanospirillales; family Halomonadaceae; genus Cobetia; species Cobetia sp. Next base: position 33,772 of record NZ_CFDJES010000001.1, read on the forward strand.
TCGACTGCCTTCAGCACGCCCTTGCCCAGATAACGGCTCTTGTCGCCATCACGCAATTCCAGCGCTTCACGCGAACCGGTGGAGGCACCGGAAGGAGCGCAGGCACTGGCGCGTTGGCCACCCTCCAGCACGACCTCGGCCTGTACGGTCGGGTTACCACGGGAATCGAGCACCTCAAGGGCGCGGATTTCGACGATATTGGCCATCTTGTGTCGTCCTCTACACGGGGGATTGAAACACCACGACGGGCATCTTGCCCATAGTGCAAAAAGGCCGCTCACACAGGGGTGAACGGCCAGTAGTCCTGCTCAACGAATGTCCAGCGGCGCGAAGCCCTTGACCAGTGCATCCAGCGATTGCAGCTGGCGCAGGAAGGGTTCGAGCTGATCCAGCGGCAAGGCGCAGGGGCCGTCACACTTGGCGTTGTCCGGGTCCGGATGCGCTTCGAGGAACAGACCCGCCAGCCCCAATGCGACACCGGAGCGTGCCAGATCGAAGACCTGCTCACGACGGCCGCCAGCGGAATCGGCTCGCCCGCCCGGGCGCTGCAGCGAGTGGGTGACATCGAACAATACCGGCAGGCCGCTATCCTTCATCTCGGCCATGCCGAGCATGTCGACCACCAGGTTGTTGTAACCGAAGCTGGAGCCACGCTCGCACAGCAGAATCCGGTCATTGCCCGCTTCACCGCACTTGGCGACGACATGGCGCATCTCGTGCGGCGCGAGGAACTGCGGCTTCTTGACGTTGATGACGGCGCCGGTGCGCGCCATGGCCACGACCAGGTCCGTCTGCCGCGCCAGGAAGGCCGGCAGCTGGATGACATCGGCCACTTCCGCCACGGCTGCCGCCTGATGCGGCTCATGCACGTCCGTGATGATCGGCACACCGAAGCGCGACTTGATCTCGGCCAGAATCTCGAGCCCCTTCTCCATCCCGGGACCACGGTAGGAGTGCATGGAGCTGCGATTGGCCTTGTCGAAGCTGGCCTTGAAGACGTACGGCATGCCCAGGCGTGTCGTCACTTCGACATACTGCTCGGCGACTTCCAGCGCCAGCTCCCGCGATTCGAGCACGTTCATGCCACCGAAAAGCGTCATCGGACGATCGTTGGCGACTTGCAGACCCGCAAATTCGATCATGCGTTGTTCGTTGCTCATCTCTGCACCGTCCATCAAATCGTTGTCCATCGGCAGTCTGCCTGATGATGCTCTGGCGAACATCAAGACATGCAACCACCGCGGAGAAGACCTACGGGCGCCACCCGAGGTGGCGCCCGCTCAACACCCTATCACTCGCCGCGAGTACGCGCCGCCTTGTGATTGAGCGCGGCATTCACGAAGCCGGTGAACAGCGGATGGCCATCACGCGGCGTGGAGGTGAATTCCGGGTGGAACTGACATGCCACGAACCACGGGTGATCCGGCAGCTCGACCATCTCGACCAGAGAGTTGTCGACGCTGCGACCGGAGAAGATCAGGCCCGCTTCTTCAAGGGCCGGCACGAACTGGTCGTTGACCTCATAGCGGTGACGGTGACGCTCGACGATCTCGTCGCTGCCATAGGCCTGATGCGCCTTGGAGCCGTTGAGCAGGCTGCAGGCCTGGCCGCCGAGGCGCATAGTGCCGCCCAGATCAGACGCCGCGTCGCGGGTCTCGATCTTGCCTTCCGGCGTCAGCCACTCGGTGATCAGACCGACCACCGGGTGCTGGGTGTCATGGGTGAACTCGGTGGAGTTGGCATCGCTCCAGCCTGCCACGTTACGCGCGAACTCGATGACGGCAACCTGCATGCCCAGGCAGATGCCCAGATACGGCACCTTGTTCTCACGCGCGAAGCGCGCAGTGGCGATCTTGCCTTCCACGCCACGCTCGCCGAAGCCGCCCGGTACCAGCACCGCGTCCTTGCCGATCAGACGGTCGGTGCCGTTGCGCTCGATTTCCTCGGAGTCGATGAAGTCGACGTTGACCTTCACACGCCCCTGGATACCGGCGTGGATCAGCGCCTCGTTCAGCGACTTGTAGGCGTCGAGCAGCTCCATGTACTTGCCGACCATCGCGATGTTGATGGTCTTGAGCGGGTTGAGCTTGGCGTCGAGCACCGCGACCCACTCGGACATGTCGGCCTCTTTGGCCTCCAGGCGGAACTTGTCGCAGACGATCTCGTCGAGGCCGGCTTCGTGGAGCATCAACGGAATGCGATAGATGGTGTCGGCATCCTGCAGGGAGACGACGGCACGCTCTTCGACGTTGGTGAACAGCGAGATCTTGCGACGCTCGCTTTCCTCGATCTCGACTTCGCTGCGGCAGATCAGGATATCCGGCTGGATACCGATGGAGCGCAGCTCCTTGACGCTGTGCTGGGTCGGCTTGGTCTTGGTCTCGCCGGCCGTCTTGATGTACGGCACCAGCGTCAGGTGCATGAAGAGTGCACGCTCGCCACCCAGCTGCGCACGCAGCTGACGGATGGACTCCAGGAACGGCAGCGACTCGATGTCACCCACGGTACCGCCGATCTCGACCAGTGCGACGTCATAGCCTTCACCGCCGGCGATCACGCGACGCTTGATCTCGTCGGTGATGTGCGGGATGACCTGCACCGTTCCGCCGAGGTAGTCACCGCGGCGCTCCTTGCGCAGCACGTGCTCGTAGACGCGACCGGTGGTGAAGTTGTTGCCCTGGGTCATGCGCGAGCGGATGAAACGCTCGTAGTGACCGAGGTCGAGGTCGGTTTCCGCGCCATCTTCGGTGACAAAGACTTCGCCGTGCTGGAACGGGCTCATGGTGCCCGGATCGACGTTGATGTACGGATCCAGCTTGAGGATGGTGACCTTGAGGCCACGGGCCTCGAGAATAGCCGCCAGCGAAGCGGATGCGATGCCCTTGCCAAGCGAGGACACAACGCCGCCCGTCACGAAGATAAATCGTGTCATGGAAACCTGCCGAAAACGTGAGCTGTAGGAGAGATCCGGGGGAACGGATCAGGATGGGTCGCCAGTCTAGCGGAAAGGCTGCTCCGGCTCAATTTGAATGCCACCACCTGCCCATCTCGCGTCGCCATCCGATGCACCCGCCATAACGCATCAGACCCGCCGTGGCGGGCCTGATGCGTGACGTCACATGACCCTTACACTTCCAGGAAATCAAGAATCCCTTCAGCGGCACGGCGACCTTCATCGATGGCGGTCACCACCAGATCGGAGCCGCGCACCATGTCACCGCCAGCGAACACCTTGGCATTGGTGGTCTGGAAGGCATGACGCTCGGCGCTGGTCGCGATGCGGCCACGCTCATCGACGGCGATGTCGAAGTCGGCGAACCACGGCGCAGGGCTTGCCTGGAAGCCGAAGGCCACGACCACGGCATCCGCCGGCAGAATCTCTTCAGAGCCCGGCACCACTTCCGGACGCTGACGACCATTGGCATCCGGCTCACCCAGACGGGTGCGCACGACCTTGACGCCTTCGACCTTGCCATCGCCGACCACTGCCACCGGCTGACGGTTGAAGAGGAAATCGACGCCCTCTTCGCGGGCATTGGTCACCTCACGACGTGAGCCCGGCATGTTGGCCTCGTCACGACGGTAGGCACAGGTCACGCTTTCCGCGCCCTGGCGGATGGAGGTGCGGTTGCAGTCCATCGCGGTATCACCGCCGCCGAGCACCACGACCTTCTTGCCTTCCATGGAGACGTAATCCGCCGGGTCCTTCTCGAAGCCCAGGCAGTGATTGACGTTGGCGATCAGGAAGTCGAGCGCCTTGTGCACGCCCGGCAGATCCTCGCCCGGGAAGCCGCCACTCATGGCGTTGTAGGTACCCATACCGAGGAAGACGGCATCGTATTCCTCGAGCAGCGCATCGAAGGTCACATCACGCCCGACCTCGACGTTGAGACGGAACTCCATGCCCATCTCTTCGAAGATCTCGCGGCGGCGCGTCATCACGCCCTTCTCGAGCTTGAACTCCGGGATACCGAAGGTCAGCAGACCGCCGATTTCCGGATGGCGATCATAGATCACCGGACGCACGCCATTGCGCACCAGGATATCGGCGGCACCGAGACCCGCCGGGCCTGCACCGATGATGGCGACGCGCTTGTCGGTCCAGCTGACCTTGGACATGTCGGGGCGCCAGCCCATCGCGAAGGCGGTGTCGGTGATGTACTTCTCCACCGAGCCGATGGTGACGGCACCGAAGCCGTCATTCAGGGTGCAGTCGCCCTCGCAGAGACGGTCCTGCGGGCAGACGCGACCACAGACTTCCGGCAGCGAGTTGGTCTGGTGCGAAAGCTCGGCGGCTTCAAGGATATTGCCCTCGGAGACCAGCTTCAGCCAGTTGGGAATGTAGTTGTGTACCGGGCACTTCCACTCACAGTAGGGGTTGCCACAGCCCAGGCAGCGATGTGCCTGGCTGGCGGCTTCTACCGGCTTGAACTCGGCATAGATCTCGTTGAACTCACGTGCGCGCACGCGAGCATCTTTCTTCTGCGGGTCCTGACGACCCACATCGATGAACTGGAAGTCGTTGGCGAGCTGATTGGCCATGATGAATCCTCCTTCAAAATCCGGGCACCGTCGCGGTGCGGGCCCTCACCCGAGGCATGCTGGGGTGAGGGGTGCGATCACTCCGGCTGACGCCGTGACTGGTCCAGCAGGCCGTTGAGGCTTGCCGCCTTCGGCTTGACCAACCAGAAGTGACGCACGAAGTCAGGGAAATCACGCAGGATGTCGCGCCCGCGCTCGGAGCCGGTCTCGGCCACATATTCCTCGATGACTTCGCGCAGATGGCGACGATAGGCCTCCATGGCTTCGGTATTGATGCGGTGGATTTCCACCAGCTCGTGGTTGTACTTGTCGACGAAGTCGCGATTCTCGTCCAGCACGTAGGCGAAGCCGCCGGTCATGCCCGCACCGAAGTTGACGCCTGTCTCGCCCAGCACGCACACCAGACCGCCGGTCATGTACTCACAGCAGTGATCACCCGCGCCTTCGATCACGGCGTGCGCACCGGAGTTACGCACCCCGAAGCGCTCGCCGGCGGTGCCCGCGGCATACAGCCTGCCGCCGGTCGCCCCGTACAGGCAGGTGTTGCCGATGATGGCGGTCTTGTGGCTCTCGAAGCGCGAACCACGCGGCGGCACGATGGTCAGCTTGCCGCCGTTCATGCCCTTGCCGACATAGTCGTTGGCGTCGCCTTCCAGATGCATCTCGAGTCCGTGCGCGTTCCAGACACCGAAGCTCTGGCCTGCCACACCGGTCAGGCTGACCTTGAGCGGCGAGCCCGCCAATCCGGCCTCGCCATAGCGCTTGGCGATTTCACCCGAGACACGCGCGCCCACCGAGCGATCGCAGTTGGTGACATGGAAGCTGAACTCGCCACCGCTGCGGCTGTCGATCGCAGATTCCATCGCGGCCAGCATCTCGAGGTTCTTGGCACCGGGATCATGCGGCTCGTTGCGGCTGACCTGGCAGAACTGCGGCGCGTCCTTGGGCACGAAGTCATTGCCCAGCAACGGCGTGAGGTCGAGACGACGCTGCGCGTTGGTCTCACCTTCCAGCACTTCGAGCAGATCGGTACGACCGATCAGGTCGGTGATCTGACGCACGCCCAGCAGCGCCATCAGCTCGCGCACTTCCTCGGCGATGAAGCGGAAGTAGTGCTTGACCATCTCGACGGTGCCGCGGAAATGCTCGTCACGCAGCGCCTGGTGCTGGGTCGCGACACCGGTGGCACAGTTGTTCAGGTGACAGATACGCAGGTACTTGCAGCCCAGTGCGACCATCGGCGCGGTACCGAAGCCGAAGCTCTCGGCGCCCAGGATCGCGGCCTTGACCACGTCCAGGCCGGTCTTGAGGCCACCATCCGTCTGCAGACGAATCTTGTGCCGCAGCTGGTTGATGCGCAGCGCCTGATGCACCTCGGGCAGCCCCAGTTCCCACGGGGAACCGGCGTGCTTGATCGAGGTGATCGGGCTGGCCGCGGTGCCACCGTCATAGCCGGAGACGGTAATCAGGTCGGCGTACGCCTTGGCGACACCGGTGGCGATGGTGCCGATCCCCGGCTCGGAGACCAGCTTGACCGAGACCTGCGCCGACGGATTGACCTGCTTGAGATCGAAGATCAGCTGCGCCAGATCCTCGATGGAATAGATATCGTGGTGCGGCGGCGGCGAGATCAGTGTCACCCCCGGCACGGCGTAGCGCAGACGTGCGATCAGGTCGTTGACCTTGCCGCCCGGCAGCTGACCGCCCTCACCGGGCTTGGCGCCCTGTGCGACCTTGATCTGCAGTACCTCGGCATTGACCAGGTACGCCGGCGTGACACCGAAGCGACCGGAGGCGATCTGCTTGATCTTGGAGGAGCGCACGGTGCCGTAACGCGCCGGGTCCTCACCGCCCTCACCGGAGTTGGAGCGCCCACCGGCCTCGTTCATGGCCTGGGCCAGCGCTTCATGTGCCTCGGGAGACAGTGCACCAAGCGACATGCCGGCGCTGTCGAAGCGCGGCAGCAGTGACTCGACGGACTCGACTTCCTCGATCGGCAGCGGCTCGGCGACCGGCTTGAGGGTCAGCAGGTCACGAATGGTCGCCACCGGACGCTCGTTGACCAGGCGCGCGAATTCCTTCCACTTGCCGTAGTCACCCTGCTGCACGGCCTGCTGCAGCTTCACCACCACATCCGGGTTGTAGGCGTGGTATTCGCCACCATGCACGTACTTGACCAGTCCGCCCTGCTTGATGCGCTTGCGCGGCAGCCAGGCTTCACGGGCCAGCAGTTCCTGCTGGAACTGCAGCTCGGCAAAGCCGGCGCCTTCGATGCGCGAGGCCATGCCGGTAAAGCACATGTCCATGACTTCACTGTTGAGACCGACCGCCTCGAACAGCTGCGAGCCACGGTAGGAGCCGATGTGCGAGATGCCCATCTTGGACAGGATCTTGTAGAGGCCCTTCTGCATGCCCTTGCGATAGTTCTCGCGGGCATCTGCCGGGTTGCCGGACAGCTCGCCGGTGCGATGCATGTCAGCCATCACCTGATAGGCAAGGTACGGGTAGACCGCCGTGGCGCCCACCCCGAACAGCACTGCCATCTGGTGCGCGTCACGCGCATAGCCGGTCTCGATCACCAGGTTGACGCGCGGGCGCAGGGCCAGCGCACCGAGGTGATGATGGATGGCGCCGGTCGCCAGTGCGGCGTGGATCGGCAGCTGCCCCTTCTTCAAGCCACAGTCGCTGAGTACCAGGATCACCTTGCCATTGCGCGCCGCTTCCTCGGCCTGCTGACAGAGGCCCTTGAGCGCCTGCTTGAGGGAGTCCTGCGCCGGATCGTAGTGCAGCTTGAGCGTCTGCGAGGTGAAGGCCGGATCTTCGTGATTGACCAGCGCATTGAACTTGCGCGGTGACAGCACCGGCGTGGTCAGGATCAGGCGATGCGCGTGCTCCGGCGTCGCGTCGAAGATGTTGAGCTCGGCGCCACAGCAGGTCTCCAGCGACATCACAATCGCTTCGCGCAGCGGATCGATCGGCGGGTTGGTGACCTGGGCAAACTTCTGACGGAAGTAGTCGGTCAGCACGCGGTTCTGGCGCGACAGCACGGCCATCGGCGTGTCATCGCCCATGGAGCCGACCGCCTCCTGACCGCTCTCGGCCAGCGGGCGCAGCAGCTGATCGCGCTCCTCGAAGCTGACCTGGAACATCTTCTGGTAGACGTCCAGCTGATCGGCATCCATCGGCTGGAAACGCGCCAGCTCGGTCAGTGCCGACTCGAGATAGTTGGCGTTCTCACGCAGCCAGCGCTTGTAGGGATGCGCGCCCTTGAGGCGCTCACTGACCTGATCGGTGTGCAGCACTTCACCGGTCTCGGTATCGACACCCAGCACCTGACCCGGCCCGACGCGCCCCTTGGCGACGACATCTTCCGGCTTGTAATCGTAGGTGCCGATCTCGGAGGCCAGGGTGATGAAACCATTGCGCGTGATGACCCAACGCGCCGGACGCAGGCCGTTGCGGTCCAGCATGCACACGGCGTGGCGACCGTCGGTGAGCACGATGCCCGCCGGGCCGTCCCAGGCCTCCATGTGCATGGAGTTGTATTCATAGAAGGCACGCAGATCGGAGTCCATCTGCTCGACGTTCTGCCACGCCGGCGGCACCATCATGCGGATGGCGCGATAGATATCCATGCCACCGGTCAGCAGGACTTCCAGCATGTTGTCCATGCTGGAGGAATCGGAGCCGACAGTGTTGACGATCTCGTCCAGCTCGGCGATCTCGGGCAGCTGCTCGGAGACGAAGTTCTCCTTGCGCGCGTTGGCCCAGCCGCGGTTGGCCTCGATGGTGTTGATCTCGCCATTGTGGGCGAGGAAGCGGAACGGCTGGGCCAGCGGCCAGCGCGGCGCGGTGTTGGTCGAGAAGCGCTGGTGGAAGACACAGATCGCGGTCTCGAGGCGCGGGTCGCCCAGGTCCTTGTAGAAGCGCGGAAGGTCTTCCGGCATCACCAGACCCTTGAAGGAGATGACCTTGCCGGAAAGCGAGCAGACGTAGAAGTCCTCTTCACTCTTCAGCGCCTGCTCGGCATAACGGCGCGCCATGAACAGATCGACATTGAAGGCGATGTCGGTGCGCTCGTCGGCGGCACCGACGAAGACCTGACGGATGCGCGGCAGGCAGTCGCGGGCCATCGGGCCGCACACGCTGTCATCCACCGGCATGTCGCGCCAGCCCAGCACCTCGAGATTGCGCGCGCTCAGCGCCGACTCGAAGGCGTCACGCGCGGACTGTTCACGCGCGTCATCATCGGGCAGGAAAAGCGTGCCGACGGCATAGCGAGCGCCCAGTTCCAGCCCGAGGGTTTCTCGAGCGATCTGGCGCATGAAGCCGTCCGGCATCTTGAGCAGCAGGCCACAGCCATCGCCGGTCTTGCCGTCAGCGGCAATCCCGCCACGGTGGGTCATGCAGGTCAGGGATTCAATGGCGGTCTGCAGCAATTCGTGGCTCGCCTGCCCTTCCATATGGGCGATCAGACCGAAGCCGCAGTTGTCGCGGAACTCTCCCGGATGGTGGAGACCTTTGTTCATGGGGCGTGCCTCACGGAGAAATCATGTGTCCAGATGCTTTTTTTCAAGCATTTTCCCGGTTATAGTTATCGGTTATCTTTATTTTTATACCTGCCGATAGTGGCGCCATCAGTGTCGCTACACGACGCCAGATTTCCCTCGAGCATATCCCCCAGCTTCCCGCCTGCGCAATTCTCCACAGGTCGCCCATCGACCAAAAAAACCTGACAAAACCGAAGGTTAGAAGAACCTTCAACCAAAAAACCCTGTAGGCTCAAGCGCTTAGCGGGTAGACATGCCCCATGAATTTCGCCTTGCAACTTTAGTATTGGTTAAATAAAAAACAGCGTTTTTATTCGATTTACCCCATACCGATTACGCATACGGCATACCAATTCAGGAATCACGCTCCACCAATGACTCCGTCACGGCGCGCTGACACCCGCCAAAAGAAAAGCCGCCACCCAGAGGGTGACGGCTTGCGTGGTCGTGCAGCGCCCATGAACCAGCCGTTGGCTGGCCGGGATGTCAGCGAGAGCTGCGCGGCCAGTGCTCCAGCATGTCGGCCAGCACACCGGCTGGCGCCTCTTCGGTAATCACCGCTCGGCCGATACGCTCAAGCAGGATCAGGCGCAGACGGCCATCGACATTCTTCTTGTCCAGCTGCATGTGCTTGAGGAAGTCCTCGACGCCCATGTCTTCCGGAGCCGCCAGCGGCAAGCCTGCCTTGGCGATGATGTGCGAGACACGCTCCACATCCGCACTCGACAGCCAGCCCATGCGCGCCGAAAGCTCAGCCGCCATCAGCATGCCGGTGCCGACGGCTTCGCCGTGCAGCCAGACGCCATAGCCCTGGTCCGTCTCGATGGCATGCCCGAAGGTGTGCCCCAGATTGAGCAGCGCACGCACGCCCTGCTCGGTCTCGTCCTGCGCCACGACATCCGCCTTGATGGCACAGCTGCGGCGAATGGCTTCACCGAGCAGGGTCTCATCCAGCGCCATCAAGGCCGTCATGTTGTCTTCCAGCCAGCTCAGGAAGCTTTCATCCCACAGCAGACCATACTTGATGACCTCGGCCATGCCCGCTGACAGCTCACGCTGTGGCAATGTCTTGAGACTTGCGGTATCGATCAGCACCAGACGCGGCTGCCAGAAGGCGCCCAGCATGTTCTTGCCACGCGGATGGTTGACGCCGGTCTTGCCGCCCACCGAGGAATCCACCTGCGACAGCAGCGTGGTCGGCACCTGAATGAAGGCCGCGCCCCGCTGATAGCAGGCCGCCGCGAAGCCGGTCATGTCACCGATCACGCCACCACCGAGGGCGATCAAGGTGCAGCGGCGATTGAAGCCGGCCTCGAGCAGGGCATCCCAGATCAGGCCGATGCTGGCCATGTGCTTGGTCTGCTCACCGTCGTCGAGAATGACCTCGCGGATATCGAGCCCCTCGCCCAACGAGGCCTTCAGTGCGTCCAGATACAGCGGTGCCACCACGGTGTTGGTGACGATCATCACCTGACGCCCCGCAAGGTGCTCACGAATCAGATCACCACGTGCGGTCAGGCCCGGCCCGATATGAATGGGGTAACTACGCTCGCCGAGCGCGACATCAAGACGATGAGCAGGTGCCAGGGACATCAGAATTCTCCTTGGGCGAAACAGATGACAGCGACTGATGCCCGCCAGGGCCACCAGGCGCTGATGAGACTAGCCAGGGGCGTGCAACGGGTCCGCCAGCGCCTTGATGCGGCGACGGATCTCGTTGGTGACCGCCCGAGGACTGCGCCGATCGGTACGCACGATGATATCGGCCGTCTCGCGGTAGAGCGGGTCACGCAACTCGAACAGGCGCTTGAGCACCCGCCCGGGGTCATCCTGCTGCAACAGCGGACGATTGCGATCACGGCCGGCTCGCTTGAGCTGCTGTTCGACAGGCGCGTAGAGATACACGACAGTGCCGCGTTCGCGCAGTACGCGCCGATTGGCCTCCGCCATGATGGCGCCGCCACCGGTGGCCATCACGACTTCCCTGAGCGAGGTCAGCTCATCGATGACAGCCTGCTCACGCTCACGAAAGCCGGACTCGCCCTCGACGTCGAAAATCCACGGAATGCTGGCTCCGCAGCGGTCTTCAATCACATGGTCGCTATCGCAAAATTCACGATGCAAGTCGGCCGCCAGCAGGCGGCCGATAGTGCTCTTGCCGGCCCCCATGGGGCCGACAAGGAATACGTTGGGAATCACATGCATCAGCGCACCGCCAGGCCGTCCTCGATGATCTTCGGGGTAATGAATACCAGCAATTCTACCTTCTCGTTGGACTCTTCGGTATAGCGGAACAGATTCCCGATCACCGGCAGGTCCCCGAGGAAGGGCGTCTTGAAGACGCTGCGAATCTGCTCGGAGGTCAGAATGCCACCCAGCACCACGGTTTCGCCATCATTGACCAGCACCTGCGTCTCGATTTCATTGGTATCGATGGCCGGTTCGCCATTGAAGCTGTCATCGGAGACATCGTCATTGTTGATCAACAGATCCATGATGATGCGGTTGTCAGGCGTGATCTGCGGCGTCACTTCCAGCGCCAGCACCGCTTCCTTGAACTCGATGTTGGTCGCACCGCTGGAGGTCGCCTCCTCGTAGGGAATTTCCTGCCCCTGCTTGATGACGGCCTTCTTCTGGTTGGCGGTGATGATCTTGGGCTGGGAGATGGTCTGGCTCTTGCCTTCGCTTTCCAGCGCCGAGAGCTCCAGGTCCAGCAGGATATCGCCGGACAGGTAACCGAAACTGAAGGTGCTTCCCGGACTGCTGTCATCACCCAGATCTACGCTCAGACCACCGTTGCTGGTCGTACCGGTCGACGCGCCTTCCAGGCCGAACTTGCCGTTGCTGCTGTTGGAAAGCCCCCAGTTGACACCGATCTCGCTGGAGACGCTGCTGCGCGCGATGACGATGCGCGCCTCGATCTGCACCTGACGCACCGGGATATCGAGATATTCCAGCGTGCCGCGAATGGACTCGAGCGTATCGCGGGTATCCTGGATCAGCATGGTGTTGGTGCGCTCATCGACCATCACGCGTCCCCGCTCGGACAGCAGACCGATACCGCCTTCACCGCGCAGCAACGCCGCCAGGTCCGCCGCCTTGGCATAACGCACCTGGATGTATTCGGTGGTCATCGGCGCCAGCTCCTTGACCTGCTGGTTCGCCTCGAGCTCCTTGCGCTCCAGTGCCGCCAGCTCTTCCGCCGGCGCGACCATCAGCACGTTACCCATGCGACGACTGGCCAGACCGTTGGACTTGAGCACCAGATCCAGCGCCTGATCCCAGGGCACTTCCTTCAGGTTCAGGGTCACGTTGCCGGTGACGTTGTCACTGGCGACCAGATTGAGCCCCGTGAAGTCAGCGATGATCTGCAGCACGGAGCGCACTTCGATGTTCTGGAAGTTGAGCGAGATCTTCTTGCCGGTGTAGGGGAACTTGTCCTTGATGCGCTCCGCCTGCTCTTCGCGCGTCAGCGGCTTGACCTCGAGCACCAGCTCGTTGCCTGCCTGGGTGGCCAGCTGGGTGTAGTAGCCACTGGCATCCACCACCATGCGCACGCCATCACGGGTACGCTGCGGATCGATACGCGTCACCGGCGTGGCGAAATCGCCGACATCCAGCACCTGATTCATCTCCGGCGGCAGCTTCACGCCCTTGATGTCGACGTAGATCTTGCGCCCGCGCTCGGTGACGCGCGACTCGACGTTGGAGCGGTTGAAGTTGATCACGACGCGACCTTCACCGTCCGTGCCACGACGGAAATCGATGCCACTGACGGCCGGCTCGCTGGCCACTTCCAGGGCACGATTGTCCGGCGGCACGTTGGCGGCGTTCGCCTGGGAGGCAGCCGCAGGCTGAGCGCCCGGCGCACCGCCCTGCTCGCCGATGATGACGTAGAGGCTGTTGCCCTCGGTGCGCGTGACGTACGGCTTGGACTGGTTGAGCTTCATGACCAGACGCGTGCGCGAGCCGGCCTCCAGCGCCACCAGTTCGTCCACGCCGCTGAGCCCCAGATCGAAGCGACGCTTGTCGAGCTGACTGCTGGTATCCAGGAGGTCGATGGTGATGCGCGGCGGCGTCTCGATACGGTAGCCCTTGACCTCCGGCACTCCGCCGACGAAGTCGAGCTTGAGCTCCATACGGTCGCCCCCGAGGGCGGTGAAGTTGAGGTCCTGCAGCGACGATGCAGCCATCGCCACATTCGCCATCAGGCTACCGACTGCCGCCAGCCCCAGCAGACTCATTCGTTGCAATCGCGTCATGTTCCCTAGTCCCCTGTCTCGCCGTGGCTCCGTTCAACCGTCGGGCTGATCGCGCCTTATTCTTATCGAAGCGTTATGGTGTCGGTCGCCAACTCTTGCGGGTCGACCGTTCGTCTTCCGTGACAATATGGCTACTGCCAACGCCAGTGATCTCAACCACCTTGCGACACGGGCTCTTTCAGCGCCATGGCGCGAGACCGCTCTATCCAACCGCCCTGACCATTGGGCACGATTTCCACCATATCGATCTGCGTATCACCGATACGGGTGATCCTGCCGAAGTTGCTGCCCATATGGTTGCCGACCCGCACACGCTGGACTTCCTGCTCCGGCGTCAGAATCAACGCCGAACGCGCGCCATCGACATCCAGCGTCCCGACCATGCTGAGCTGCTCCATCGGCCAGGCTTCCAGTGGTTCACGAGGGCGATCGAGGTCCGGTCGCACACCGTTGTCGACGGCCGTCAGCTCCTCTTCGGGCTCCGGCAGGCGTGACTGGAAAGGACTGCGCGCATCCGCCATGTCATAGGTGACGGGATGATACTCGGGTTGCGGCGGCAACTCCTGCACCTTGCCGGAAGGACGCCCCCTCAAGGACTCGAGCTCCCCTTCCAGCGCGCCCAGCTGCGGATCCCCACAACCCGCCAGCAGAGTGACCAGCAACGCACTTCCCATCACGGTGTTTCGACGTGTCATCAGGCTCATTGCTTGCCTCCTGACGTTGCCGGGGTCTGGCGATAATTGTAGGTCTTGGCCAGTAGCGACAGCTCGAGATCATCGCTGTTGGCGACCGGCGTCAGCACGAAATCATGCAGCGTCACGATGCGTGAAAGCCCCGCGACACCGGAAATGAAGGCGGCGATACGATGATAGTCGCCGCGCACCTTGATATCGAAAGGTTGTTCGACGTAGAAGTTGCGATTCTCCGCCGGCTTCAGACGAATGTACTCGACCGCCAGCTGGTTGTTGATCGCCGTCTCGCTGATGTCATCCAGCAGCGCCGGGACTTCCGCGTCGGTGGGCAGCATTTCCAGCAGCTGCCCCATGCGGGACTCCAGCTCCACCATCTGCTCGCGCATGGCCGGCAGGTTGGCGGCCTTGAACGCCTTGCTCTCGAATTGCTGAAGCAGCTGATTTTCCTGGGCACGCAGACGCTCGAGGTCTTCTGCCTTGGGCGCCGCAAGGAACCAATGGGACGCCCAGAACAGGGCGCCCAGCACGATAAGCGCCAGCACGGCCTGCAGCGTGACCGGCCAGATACCGGCTTCCTTCAGGTCAAGATCACGAAAATCCGTCGACTTGAGGCGGCGGATTTCAGCATCGATGAAACTCATCGCCGACCTCCTTTCTTGTCATTTTCCGCATCGGCAGCGCTCAGCGCCGACCCCATCGGGCGCTCCGGAATCATGATGTTGAAGCTGCGCTGATCGTCGTCATTGCTCTGCACATCGGAGAGCGTCGGGGTGCCGAAGGAATCCGACAAGGCAATGGCGCGCATCAGGCCGGAGACCTGACGCGTGCTTTCCGCCGTGCCATTCGCCTTGAGCTGGCGCCCGCTGCGACTGATGCTCTGATACCAGGCGCCGTCCACCAGAGACGTCACCAGCTGATTGAAGACCCGTACCGTTTCCGGACGCGAGAACTGCAGACTGCGGATCAGCTCTATCTGGTCGAGCATCTGGGTGCGGCGTGCCTCGATGTCCTCGACTTCCTTGATGTCACGATTGAGGCGGGCCATTTCCTTCTCGATGAAGGCATGGCGCTGCTGCTGCGCCTCGAGCTGGCTCTGGTAATACTCGCTCATGCCATAGCCGCCACCGATACCGATGACAGCCGCCAGCGCCAGTATGCCCATGAAGCGCTTGCTGCGCTTCTCACGCCGGTCTTCACGCCAGGAAAGCAGGTTGATCTCGATGGTCATGAGCGCTTCCTCATCGCAAGACCGCAGGCCGTGAGCATCGCCGGGGCATCGCCCGCCAGCGCCTGGATGTCGACGCGCGGATTGACGCTCATGTGAGTGAAGGGGTTGGCCATGATCACTTCAAGCCCGGTGTGCTCCGCCAGGCCTTCACGCAGCCCGACGATGGCGGCCGTACCGCCCCCGAGCAGGATACGCTGCACCTCGCGGCGCTTGCCGGCGGTGTAATAGAGCTGCAGTGAGCGTGCGATCTGCTGGATGAGCGTCTCGCGGAACGGACCCAGCACTTCGCTGTCATAGGTATCCGGCAGACCGCCACGCTTCTTGGCCAGGCCCGCCTCATCATTGGAGAGATCGAAGCGATTCATGATCTCGTCCGTCAGCTGACGCCCACCGAAGACGGCGTCGCGACTGTAGACGATGCGGCCATTCTGGATGACGTGGAAGGCGGTCATCGTCGCACCGATATCGACGACGGCAACACACTCTTCGTTGTCGTAGGTCGGCGGCAACTGATGACGCAGCTCGCCGAAGGCGCGCTCGAGGGAGAAGGTCTCGACATCGACGGCAGCTGGCTCGAGGCCGGCCTGGGACAGTGCCGAGGTCAGCTGATCGACGTCCAGGCTGCGACACGCCACCAGCAGCAGATCCTGCTGATCGGGATTGCGCGGATTGACGCCCAGATGCTGGAAGTCGAACGCGACATCGTTCAGCGGAAAGGGAAAGTGCTTCTCGGACTCGAGCGCGATGCGCTGCTCGATCTCGTCATCGGCGAGATTGGCCGGGAAGCTCAATGTCTTGGTGATGGCAGCGCTCGCGGGAACCGCGACCACGGCACGCTTCGAGCGCGGCTGTGCCTGCTCGACCGCGCGCTTGATGGCCAGCACGACTTCGTCCATGTCCCGTATACGTCGCTCGACGACTGCGCCTTCCTTGAGTGGACGCACCGCATAGCTATCGATCTGGTATCGATTTCCTTGCCTGGACAGCTCCAGGAGCTTCACCGTGGCCGACGTGATATCGACCCCGATGAGTCCCTTGCCGGCGGATTTGAGTCCCAGCAATTGGCGTTCCCCTGCTCTGATGACGATCTTGCCAGACTGGCTGGCCGCCGGTTCCCTGACGACGTTGCCGCGACACCCTCTATCATTCCAGGATGTTACATTATGTTTCCCAGAATAACACAACAGACGCGCAAGTCAGGGTTCAACGCTGGCCGCATCTGAACCCGCTACTTATAATGCCCCAGCAATGGAATTGCCAATCCCCGCGCAGCCACTCGCTTTTCTTACCCACGGACCCTGTCTTGCCCATGAAGCTATTGAGACGACTACTTTCGCCAGTGTTCTGGCTGCTGCTATCACTATGTGTCGCGGGACTTCTGGCCATCGTTGGCGCTTCGCTGTACTTCTCGCCGGGCCTGCCCGACGTCCATCAGCTTCAGGATACCAAGCTGCAGACGCCGCTGCGCATCTATACCCGCGATGGCAAGCTGATCGGCGAATACGGTGACCAGCGCCGCATCCCGGTCACCTACGACGAGATCCCCGAGACCTTCGTCGACGCCCTCCTCGCCGCCGAGGACAGCAACTTCTTCTCCCACCCGGGCATCGACCCCAAGGGGCTGGCGCGCGCGGCCGTGCAGCTGGCCTCCAGCGGCAGCATCCAGTCCGGTGGCAGCACCATCACCATGCAGGTGGCGCGCAACTATCTGCTGACGCTGGACCAGACCTTCACGCGCAAGATTCGCGAGATTCTGCTGTCGCTGCAGATGGAAGAGATCCTCTCCAAGCAGGAGATCATGGAGCTCTACGTCAACAAGATCTTCCTAGGCCATCGCGCCTACGGGATCGCCGCCGCTGCGCGCACCTACTACGACAAGTCCCTGGATGAGCTGACCCTGGCCGAGCAGGCCATGCTGGCCGGCCTGCCCAAGGCGCCGTCAAGCTTCAACCCGCTGACCAACCCGCAGCGCGCACTGATCCGTCGCAACTGGATCCTGCTGCGCATGAAGGAGCTGGGTTACATCGAGCCGCAGGCCTATGACGAAGCCGTCAAGGCACCGATCACCGCGGCACGCCACTATTCCAGACCGGAAGTGCAGGCACCCTACGTCGCGGAAATGGCACGCAGCTTCGCCGTCGACCGCTTCGGCGACAAGGCCTACACCGACAACGTCCGCATCACCACGACGCTGGACAGCTCGCTGCAGCCAATGGCACGTGATGCGCTGACCAAGGGGCTGATCGCCTACGATACCCGCCACGGTTGGCGCGGGGTCGAGGAATCCGACATCGCCGCCTCCCTGGCGGAAGCCCAGGACCAGACCGATCAGGCCGGCCTCGAGGAAGAACTCTCCAAGTCACCGGAAGTGCTGGAAACCGCCAAGCAGGCGGCCCAGAAGAGCGAGAAGCGCATCGCCGGCATCGACCGTGATGTCTCGAACTGGCTGAAAGTGCTCGACCGCACCCCGGATTACGGCCCACTGAAGGCCGCCATCGTGGTCGAAAGCACCGGCAAGCAGATGAAGGCACTGCTGGCCGACGCCACGGTCGTGACCCTCGATTGGGACGGCCTGAAGTGGGCGCGTGAGTACAAGAGCGCCAAATGGCGTGGTGGCGTGCCGGGGTCGGCCGCCGAGATCGCCAAGGCCGGTGATCTGGTACGCGTGATCAAGCAGGACGACGGCTACCGCCTGGGCCAGCTGCCGGACGCGCAATCCGCCATCGTCTCGCTGGACCCGGAAAGTGGCGCCATCCTCGCCCTGCAAGGTGGCTTCAGCTATTCCGCCAGCAAGTTCAACCGCGCCATCCAGGCACGCCGTCAGGCAGGCTCGATCTTCAAGCCGTTCGTCTATCTGTCCGGGCTCGAGCAGGCCGGCATGTCACCGGCGACCATCATCAACAACGCCCCCGTCGTGCTTCAGGATGGCGGCAAGGTGTGGCGTCCGGAAAATGCCGGCGGCAAGTTCACCGGCCCGACCCGTATCCGCGTTGGCCTGTATCGCTCGCTGAACCTGGTCTCCGTGCGTCTGCTGCAGACGGTCGGCCTCGACAAGACCCTCGACTTCCTGGTCAAGCTGGGCTTCCAGCGTGACGAGCTGCCCAATGGCCTGTCACTGGCCCTGGGCAGCGCCTCGCTGACCCCGCTGGAGATGGCACGCGGCTATGCCGTGCTCTCCAATGGCGGCTTCCGTGTCGAGCCCTGGTACATCGATACCATCACGCGTGGCGATGACGAGACCGACTATGAAGCGCATCCGCCGGTTGCCTGCGCCAACTGTGCGCCGGGCATGGTCACCGTCAATCGTGACGGTCGCCAGTACCCGCTGGCCGAGCGTGTCGCCTCCCCTGAAGCCATGTATCTGATCCGTGACATGATGCAGGATGTCATCAAGCGCGGTACTGGCCGTGGCGCCCTGGCGCTGGGTCGTGATGACCTGGCCGGCAAGACCGGCACCACCAACGACCAGCGTGATGCCTGGTTCTCCGGCTTCAACAGCAAGCTGGTGGCCACGGTCTGGGTCGGCAAGGACTCCAACGACACCCTGGCCGAGTATGGCGCCCAGGCCGCCCTGCCCATCTGGGTCGACTACATGCGCGGCGCCCTCAAGGGCATGCCGTCCTCCACCATGGAGCGTCCGGAAAACATCGTGACGGCGACCATCGACCCGGACTCTGGCAAGCGCCTGCGCAGCGGTCAGTCCGGCGGCATCAGTGAGCTGTTCCGCAAGGATAATCTGCCGCCCTACAAGGAACGCACCATCCGCAAGGAGCTGGAGCAGGAAAGCGGCTCGGAAGGTACCGGAACTTTCGAGGCCATCTTCTGATCTGATCTCCAGACCTCGCCTGCCAGCCTCATCGGCAGGGGGAGAGCCCAAGGAAGAGCGGCCGCTGGTCGCTCTTCTGCCATCTGAGCATTCGCAAGGCTCCCCCGTATCGCGATCCACTGGTAGCGTCCGGATGACGCGCCAGGCCGCCTCGCTCAGCAAGCGTCATCTCGCAAGCCACATTCCCGATGATGATGTCATGCCTCAAACATGCCGGAGTTCGCATGCTTCACCCATTGCCCACACTGCGCAGGACCGCGTTTCTGTGCCTGGCCCTGCTTCCCCTCGACACGGCTGTCGCAGACGACCTCTTCTATGCACCGCCACCCGCCAGCGAGGACTCTGAGCCCTTCAGCGGCCAGGCCGAGCTGGGCTTCACCAAGCTGTCGGGCAACTCGAACAGCGAGACCCTGCTGGGCAAGACCAGCCTCTCCTGGCACCTGAAGCCCTGGACCCACACCTTCCGTGTGGAGGCCAAACATGTCTCCAGCAGTGGCGAGACCACGACCGACAAGTACCTGGTCGGCCAGCGCGAGCGCTATGACCTCAGCGATGATCACTACGCCTTCGGGCTGCTGCGCTGGGAGAAGGAGCGCTTCTCCGGCTACAACCACCAGGTCACCTCCATCGTCGGTGAGGGCATCACGATACTGGATGGCCCCGAGCACAACCTCTCCCTCGAGGCCGGGCCGGGCTATCGCTTCGATGACATCACGGCGGGGGATCACGAGAACTACCTGCTGGGCTATGGCGCGATGGACTACCGCTGGCAGCTGTCCGACACCTCCAAGTTCGAGCAGCAGTTCTCGGCGGAGGCCACGCGCGAGAACGTGATCAGTCGCAGCTATACCGCGCTGACGGTCGCCATCAATGCAAGCCTCGCTCTCAAGCTCTCGCACGAGATCGAGAACAACACCAACCCGCCCGACGAGTCGGATGCCAAGACCGACACCACCACGGCGGCCTCCATCCTCTACAGCTTCTGAGCACAGGCCTGACGCCTGCCTGCCCAGGTGCCAGTCGCTGATGGCTCATGGCTCGCGGTTCATGACTGAAAGCAGCCACCAACAAAAAGCCCTCG
>NZ_CFDJES010000001.1:54052-70983 GCF_983723665.1 Cobetia sp.
ATGGCTCATGGCTCGCGGTTCATGACTGAAAGCAGCCACCAACAAAAAGCCCTCGCCGGAATCTCCGACGAGGGCTTTTTCATGTCTTGCGTCGCTTCAGCGACGCCGCCAACCGGCCATTCGACCGCTGACGCTTAACCGTAGACCTGATCCGTGCTGGTCAGCGGGTAGTGCGCCGGGTACGGCTTGCGTGCGACACCGGAATCGATGGCCGCCTGGGCCACGGCGGCCGGCAGACGCTCGAGCAGACGCGAATCCATCGGCGTCGGGATGATGTAACCCGGGCCGAATTCGAGGCTGTCGATCTCGTAGGCATCCAGCACATCCTGGCTGACCGGCTCACGCGCCAGGTCTTTCAGGGCGTGAACGGCGGCCAGCTTCATCTCTTCATTGATGCGCGTCGCACGCACATCCAGCGCGCCACGGAAGATGAACGGGAAGCCCAGCACGTTGTTGACCTGGTTCGGGTAGTCGGAGCGACCTGTCGCCATGATGACATCCGGGCGTGCTTCGCGAGCGGTATCCGGATGAATTTCCGGATCCGGGTTGGAGCAGGCGAAGACGATCGGGTTGGCGGCCATCTTCTTGAGCTGCTCTGCCTTGAGCAGGTTCGGGCCGGACAGACCGACGAAGACGTCGGCGCCATCGATGGCGTCGTCCAGCGTGCGCAGCTCGGTCTCGGTGGCGAACATCGCCTTGTACTGGTTCAGGTCATCACGGCCGCTGTGGATCACGCCCTTGCGGTCGAGCATGAAGATGTTCTCGACCTTGGCACCACTGGCCACCAGCAGCTTCATGCAGGCGATGGCGGCAGCGCCGGCGCCCAGGCAGACGATACGCGCGTCTTCCAGCTTCTTGCCGGCGATATCCAGGGCGTTGAGCATGCCGGCCGCGGTGACGATGGCGGTACCGTGCTGGTCGTCATGGAAGACCGGGATGTTGCACTGCTCGATCAGCGCCTGCTCGACTTCAAAGCATTCCGGCGCCTTGATGTCTTCCAGGTTGATGCCACCGTAGGTGGTGTGGATGCGGCGCACGGTATCGATGAAGGCCTGCGGGCTTTCCGCATCCACTTCGACATCGACGGAGTTGATGCCAGCGAAGCGCTTGAACAGCACGCCCTTGCCTTCCATGACCGGCTTGGAAGCCAGCGGCCCCAGGTTGCCCAGGCCAAGGATGGCAGTCCCGTCAGAGATGACCGCGACCAGGTTGCCCTTGCCGGTGTACAGGTAGGCATTTTCCGGGTCGGCGGCGATTTCTCGGCACGGCTCGGCAACGCCCGGGCTGTAGGCCAGCGCCAGGTGCTTGGCGGTCTCGGTCGGCTTGGTCAGCTCGATGGAGAGCTTTCCGGGAATGGGTTCGGCGTGATATTGCAGTGCTGCTTTCTTCATGGCATCAGACATGCGTGTCATCCGGTATTTTGGCGGGGGGTTGGCTGCTCCAGAATATAGAAAAAGACACCTCTGAACAACCGACGCAACTTGCTGTTATGCATGACTTTAAAACGATTGTTTAAAAAACATTTTAGCCATTCGTCTAACGTTATGGATGCCCTACCCAGCCATAAACCTTTCCTTATCGCTGACCGGCTTTTACGCCGATTTCGGCCCGAGATGACGCCACGATTCGCGCAAGATCCTCGATTTTCGACCTATCACTGACGCAACCCGCCATTCTGGCGCGCTTGATGCAGAGGCAGAGCAGAAAAAGTGCCAAATCGGAAACAATCTTTCCTTTCAGCAAGCGCAGCGCAGGGGTGACATCACCGCAAGGGCATCACGTCAGACCATCACGACCAGAACATCACGACAAGGGCATCCCGGGCCGGCTGGCGTGGTCGCGGCTCTCTTCAGAGCGGCCTGAACGACAGGCACAAAAAAACCCGCTCGTGAGCGGGTTTTTCGTCCATGACGCTGCAAGATGCGCAGCGCCATGAAAGCGACAAGCAGCTGAAGGTATCAGCGCTTGATGGCAGCACCGAAACGCTTGTTGAAGCGCTCGACGCGACCACCGGTGGTAGCCTGCTTCTGCTTGCCGGTGTAGAACGGGTGGCACTCGGAGCACACGTCAAGCGCGAAAGTCTGCTTGGAAGTGGTACCGATTTCGTGCTGCGCGCCGCAGGAGCAAGTTGCGGTCTGGCGCTGGTAGTCCGGATGGATACCCTGTTTCATGATGTGTAACCTCAGGTCGCTGTGCACCGCCACCTGATCACTTGCCAGGCACCGTACACGGGTTTTGGATTGAACCGGTCATTCCGCCGTTTCCGACGGAAGGCCGCACATTTTACCAGTCATCTGCCGCAAGACCAAACTTTGTGCCGTTTATTGCGGGCAACACTCTGTAGACTGCGTGCCACGGCATATCCTCGTTTTACTGAACGCCTCATATCACCTCATATCCGGATACCTTGCGTGCCTGACACTACCGACAAGACTGCGACTCACCTGCCGGGACGTGTGCTGGGCATCGCGATTCCCGGCCCGCTGCGCGATCTGTTCGACTACCTGCCATCCCGCCAGCCGCCCCGCCACGGCTGGCAGGTGGGCCTGCGCGTGCGCGTCGAATTCGGGCGTCGCCAGCTGGTCGGGGTGATCGCCGAGCTGCGCAGCGACTCAAGTTTCCCCATCGACAAGCTCAAGCCTGTCAGCGAAGTCATCGATGACGAACCACTGCCGGCCGACTGGTTGTGGATATGTCAGTTTACCGCGCGCTATTACCAGCACTCGCTCGGCGACACCTTCGCCCAGGCGATGCCCTCGCTGCTGCGTCAGGGGCGCGCCCTGGAGGCGCGTACCCGTGAGCGCTGGACGCTGACCGACAAGGGCCGCGCCACCGAGCCGGCAAGCCTGGGGCGAGCCACCCGCCAGATCGCGTTGCTGGAGCTGCTCGCTCAGCATCGTCATGGCCTGGTGCACAGCGCCATCACCGCCCAGGGCTTCACCCGCCAGCAGCTGGAGACCCTGCGCGGTCGCGGCTACATCGAATCCCGTGAGGAGCCGGTGACCGGCACCACGCCGGAGCAGGCCAACAAGGGCGTGCTCGCCGCACCCGGCCTGGCCCTCAATGATGAGCAGGGCCGCGCCCTCTCGCGTCTGCATGAGGGCCTGAGCCGCTTCTCGCCCACGCTGCTGGAGGGCGTGACCGGTTCCGGCAAGACCGAGGTCTATCTGCAATTGATCGAGGCGGTGCTGGACCGCGGCGGCCAGGCGCTGGTGCTGGTGCCCGAGATCGGCCTGACGCCCCAGACGCTGGAGCGCTTCCGCAGACGCTTCCGCGTGCCGCAGGTGATGCTGCACTCCGGCGTCAGCGATGGTGAACGCCTCGATGGCTTCGAAGCCGCCCGCAGCGGCCGGGCGCGCATCGTGATCGGTACCCGCTCCGCCATCTTCACGCCGATGGCCAGGCTCGGCGTGATCATCGTCGACGAGGAGCACGACGGCTCCTTCAAGCAACAGGACGGCCTGCGCTATCACGCCCGCGATCTGGCGCTGGTGCGCGGCAAGCAGGAAGGCATACCCGTGGTGCTCGGCAGCGCCACGCCGTCTCTTGAGAGCCTGCGCCATGCTCGCGAGGGCCGCTTCACGCATCTGCACCTGCATCAGCGCGCCGGACGCAGTCAGCCGGCCCGCCTGCACCCGGTCGACCTGCGCGGCCGCATGACGCTGGGCGGTCTCTCGACCCAGAGTCTGGAGGCGATCGAGAAGCGCCTCGCCCAGGGCGATCAGGTGCTGGTGTTCATCAATCGGCGCGGCTTCGCGCCGACCCTGACCTGCCATGCCTGCGGCTGGATCGCCGAATGCGACAACTGCGATGCCCGCATGACCCTGCATCGCCATCCGCCCCAGCTGACCTGCCACCACTGCGAGCGCACCCGCCCGCTGCCGGATGCCTGCCCGGCCTGTGGCAGCGGGGATGTACGCCCGCAGGGCGCGGGTACCGAGCGCACCGAAGAGCTGCTCGGCGAGAAATTCCCCGACGTGCCGGTGCTGCGCATCGACCGCGACAGCACCCAGCGCAAGGACGCCATGAGCGAGGCGCTGGCGGTGATCCGGCGTGGCGAGCCCTGCCTGCTGGTCGGCACCCAGATGCTGGCCAAGGGCCACCACTTCCCCCACGTCACCCTGGTGGTGGTGGTCAACGCCGACAGCGGCCTCTATGCCGCCGACTTCCGCGCACTTGAGCAATCCGCGCAGCTGCTGGTACAGGTCGCGGGGCGCGCCGGACGCGCCGAGCGCCCCGGCGAGGTATTGATCCAGACCCGCCACCCGGAAGACCCCAACCTGCTGACGCTGATTCAGGCCGGCTACCCGCAGCTGGCGGGGGAATTGCTCGAGGAGCGCCGCATTGCCCAGCTGCCGCCGTTCAGCCATCTGGCGCTGCTGCGCGCCGAGGCCAGCGACCAGCAGCAGGTCGAGCAGTGGCTATTGAAGGTCGGTGGCGCCCTGCGCCAGCACCTCGAGGCTGCCAATCTCAAGGTGGATTGCCTCGGCCCGGTTCCCGCGCCGATGGAGCGCCGCCAGAATCGCTATCACGCCCAATTGCTGTTGCGCTGTGCGAAACGCGGCCCATTGCATGAAGCGGCGGCCTGGCTGGTGACGCTCTGCGAGCAGGACCGCGACGCACGCCGCCTGCGCTGGTCGCTGGATGTCGATCCCATCGGCATGGCCTGAGTAATACGCAAGCGGCGTGACAGCCCTTCACGCCGCTTGCGATGAACTGACCACTATCCCTGCAGGGCGCGGAATGCGGCGCGATTGATCACGACGGTTTATGCAAGCCGCAGGATCGGTGATAATGCCCGCCATCGTGCAGCGACATCCGCACTCCCCCATTGCCCGCAGGCCTGATGCCTGCAACCGCCTGCTGTATGGCACGCGGTGCGACCCGAGCCGTGAAGAGACCGATATTCCATGAAAGAGACGATCATCGAACTGCTGGGCCAGGCCCTGGAAACCCTCAAGGCCGACGGCACCCTGCCCGCCGACGCCAGCCCGCAGATCAAGGTCGACCCGACCAAGGACAAGAGCCACGGCGACTACGCCAGCAATCTGGCGATGATGACGTCCAAGGCCGCCGGCATGAAGCCGCGCGATCTGGCCGAGAAGCTGATCGCGGCGCTGCCGGCCTCCGATGCCGTCTCCAAGGTCGAGATCGCCGGCCCCGGCTTCCTGAACTTCTTCGCTGATACCGGTGCGGTAGCCGACATCGTGCGTCGCGTCTTCAGCGAAAGCGACAGCTTCGGTCACAGCGACGTGGGTGCCGGCGAGAAGGCTCAGGTCGAGTTCGTCTCCGCCAACCCGACCGGCCCGCTGCACGTCGGTCACGGCCGCGGTGCCGCAGTCGGCGACGTGCTGTGCCGCCTGCTGGCCGCCACCGGCCACGACGTCACGCGCGAGTTCTACTACAACGACGCCGGCGCCCAGATCAACAATCTGGCGCTCTCCGTCCAGGCGCGCGCCAAGGGTCTGGGCCCGGACGATGCCAGCTGGCCGGCCGATGGCTATCGCGGTGACTACATCAGCGAACTGGCCGCCTCCTACATGGCCGGCGATACCGTCGAAGCCGATGGCAAGCAGGTGACCGGCGCCGCGGACCCCGATGACCTGGAGGCCATCCGCGTCTTCGCCGTCGCCTACCTGCGCCATGAGCAGGATCTCGACCTCAAGGCCTTCGGCGTCGAATTCGATGTCTACTTCCTCGAGTCCTCGCTCTACAGCGACGGCAAGGTCGAGGAGACCGTCAAGCGCCTGGTCGACAACGGCTACACCTATGAAGACGACGGTGCCCTGTGGCTGCGTACCACCGACTTCGGTGATGACAAGGACCGCGTGATGCGCAAGCGTGACGGCGGTTACACCTACTTCCTGCCCGACGTCGCCTACCACCTCGACAAGTGGCAGCGTGGCTTCACCCAGGTCATCAACGAGCAGGGCGCCGATCACCACTCCACCGTGACCCGCGTGCGTGCCGGTCTGCAGGCTCTGCAGGCGGACATCCCCAAGGGCTGGCCGGACTACGTGCTGCACCAGATGGTCACCGTGATGCGCTCCGGCGAGGAAGTGAAGCTGTCCAAGCGTGCCGGCAGCTACGTGACCCTGCGCGACCTGATCGAGGAAGTCGGCCGCGACGCGACCCGCTACTTCCTGGCCGCACGTCGCGCCGACTCCCAGCTGACCTTCGACATCGACCTGGCGCGCTCCCAGTCCAATGACAACCCGGTCTACTACATCCAGTACGCTCACGCCCGCGTGCACAGCGTGCTGCGCAAGGCCAGCCGCGAAGAGAAGCCCTTCGACGAAGCCCTGGCCATGGCGCAGCTCACCCTGCTGACCAGCGACCAGGAAAAGGCCGTGATGAATCGCATGGCGCAGTTCCCGGACGTCGTCGCCCACGCCGCCAAGGTGCGCGAGCCGCAGCAGGTCGCCCAGTACCTGCAGGACCTCTCCTCCGACTTCCACACCTGCTACAACGCGGTGAAGGTGATGGTCGAGGACGACGCGACCCGCAATGCGCGCATGGCGCTGGGTCTGGCGACCGCTCAGGTCATCCGCAACGGCCTGGCCCTGCTGGGTGTCAGCGCTCCCGAGGAGATGTAAGCCATGGCTGCTCGCCGCCCCGCCAACAAGAAGCCCGCCTCCCGCCAGGGGGCGAGCCCCCGTCGGCAACCCGCTGCCAGCCAGAGTCGTGGTCTGCCCGGCTGGCTGTGGGGCATCATCGGTCTGATCGCCGGCTTCGCTCTCGCGCAGTACTTCGAGAAACAGGCCCCGCGTCTGCCGGTCGCGGCCATCGTGCCCAAGGCCAACACGCAGCAGAACGGACAGCAGAACGGGCAGCAGGCCGCCAAGCAGGGCAACCAGCAGCAGAAGGAAGCCCCCGAAGAGTCCGCCGGCAACATGCCGACCTTCGAGTTCTACACCCTGCTGCCGGAAACCGAGGTGATCGCGCCCAAGGTGGATGAGTACAAGTCCACGCCGCGTCCGGGCAGCGCCGAGAGCACCAAGAAGTCCGAGGCCTCGCTGACCAACTACATGTTGCAGGCCGCGTCCTTCCGCGAGATGAGCGATGCCAAGAAGCTGGCCGGCAAGCTCAAGGACCTTGGCCTGCTGGCCAAGGTCAGTGACGTCAATGCCTCTGGCGGTACCGTCTGGCACCGGGTGCAGGTCGGTCCCTACAAGGACACCCGCGAGCTCAATCGCGCCCAGGACCTGATGAACACCCAGGGCATCGAGCCCCTGTTGATCAAGCTGCAGTAAGCCAGGCGTGAGCCTTGCGACAGACGGGCCCGCTCATTTTTGAGCGGGCCCGTTGCATGAGGGCACAGACCAGGGCCGATCGCAGTCAACGCTGAGTCGCCGATGACTTGAAACCCGTATCGGCGCCCCCATCTACAGCATTCCGGTGAGATATCAGGCCCGCGTGCCGCCCATCAGGCGGTGCAGGATCGCGGCAAGCAGTGGCAAGCGCCAGGCTGACGATCACCACCCGTTTTACGCGACGAGGCCACGGCCTCGTCTGCCCAGAAATGCCATGCCCGGCCCCGTTCACCTTATTCCAATCGCCGGCATGCTCTCTCAGGAGTTATCCATGACCACGATCGTCTCCGTGCGTCGCAACGGCCAGGTCGCCCTGGCTGGTGACGGCCAGGTATCCCTTGGCAACACTGTCATGAAAGGCAACGCCGCCAAGGTGCGTCGTCTGTATCGCAATCAGGTACTGGCCGGTTTCGCCGGTGGTACCGCCGATGCCTTCACGCTGTTCGAACGCTTCGAAGCGCAGCTCGAGAAGTATCAGGGCCAGCTGGTGAAGTCCGCCGTGGAGCTTGCCAAGGAGTGGCGCTCAGACCGCGCCCTGCGCAAGCTTGAAGCCATGCTGGTGGTCGCCGACAAGCATGCCTCCTTGATCATCACCGGCAACGGCGACGTGGTCGAGCCCGAGCACGGCGTGCTGGCCATCGGCTCCGGCGGCAACTATGCCGAGGCCGCTGCCCGCGCCCTGATCGAGAATACCGAACTTTCTGCCCGCGAGATCACCGAGAAGTCCATCTCCATCGCGGCCGATATCTGCGTCTTCACCAACCACAATGCCATCATCGAGGAGCTGTCCTGAGATGTCCCAGATGACCCCGAAGGAAATCGTCAACGCCCTCGATCAGCACATCGTCGGCCAGCCTGAAGCCAAGCGCGCCGTGGCGGTTGCCATGCGCAACCGCTGGCGCCGCATGCAGCTCGATGATGATCTGCGCCCGGAAGTCACGCCGAAGAACATCCTGATGATCGGCCCGACCGGTGTCGGCAAGACCGAGATCGCCCGTCGTCTGGCCAAGCTGGCCGGCGCGCCCTTCCTCAAGATCGAGGCGACCAAGTTCACCGAGGTCGGCTATGTCGGCCGTGACGTGGAATCCATCATCCGCGACCTGGTCGAGGTCGCGATGAAGCTGGTGCGCGAAGACGCCATGAAGGAAGTGCGCGACAAGGCCGAAGATGCCGCCGAAGAGCGCATCCTCGACGCCCTGCTGCCGCGTGTGCGTGGTGAAGAGTACGACGCTGCCGCCAACAACAGCAGCACGCGCCAGATGTTCCGCAAGAAGCTGCGCGAAGGTCAGCTGGATGACAAGGAAATCGACATCGAGCTGAGCCCGGCCAGCCAGAGTCTCGATTTCGCCACCCCGCCGGGGATGGAAGAGATGACCAGCCAGCTGCAGTCCATGTTCTCCAACATGGGCAAGCAGCAGAAAGAGAGCCGTCGCATCACCGTCAAGGAAGCGCTCAAGCTGGTTCACGAGGAAGAAGCGGCCAGAATGGTCAGCGATGAAGACCTCAAGAGCCGTGCCATCGAGGCCGTCGAACAGAACGGCATCGTCTTCCTCGACGAGATCGACAAGGTCGCCAAGCGCGGCGAATCCGGCAGTGGCGGCGATGTGTCCCGCGAAGGCGTGCAGCGCGATCTGCTGCCGCTGATCGAGGGTTCCACCGTGTCCACCAAGCACGGCATGGTCAAGACCGACCACATCCTGTTCATCGCCTCCGGTGCCTTCCACCTGTCCAAGCCGTCGGACATGATTCCGGAGCTGCAGGGCCGTCTGCCGATCCGTGTCGAGCTCAACGCCCTGACGCCGGAAGACTTCAAGCGCATCCTGACCGAGCCGTCCGCCGCCCTGATCCGTCAGTACAAGGCATTGCTGGCGACCGAAGGCGTCGAGCTGAGCTTCGCGGATGACGCCATCGAGCGCATCGCCCAGATCGCCTATCAGGTCAACGAAGGCACCGAGAACATCGGCGCCCGTCGTCTGCACACCGTGATGGAGCGTCTGCTGGAAGAGATCTCCTACGAGGGTGGCGATCAGCCCGGCGAACTCAAGGTCGATGCCGCCTACGTCGATGCCCGTCTGGGTGATCTGGCGCGTGATGAAGACCTGTCGCGCTACATCCTCTGACGACACGCTCACGCGCCTGACAGCCCCTCATGGAAGCCAGTCCCGTTCCTGAGGGGACTTCTGACGCCCGATCCGGCTTGGCCCGGATCGGGCGTCAGTGCATCATGCGCACAAGACACATCGACCGGCCAAGCGCCGCGCTCGACGCCTATCTGCCTTCGCCATGCCGCCCTGCGCCCTACGCCGCCGCGCGGCATGCAAGCCCGAGGATGCCCCGATGAGCCACGACACTCCCAAGGACGCCGCCGCGTCCCACGACGCTGATACCAGCGGTCAGCAGCGCGACTACCGCCTCAATGAGCGCCATGCCCGCGATGGCGAAGAGGCCCCGGTGCCGACGCGCGTGCACTACCACAAGTCAGAGCGCGAACTGGAACTGGGCTACGCCGATGGCCAGAGCTTCCGCCTGAGCACCGAATTCCTGCGCGTGATGTCGCCGTCGGCGGAAGTGCGTGGCCACGGTGTCGGCCAGGAAACCCTGCAGGTCGGCATGCGCTACGTCGGGCTGACCAACATCACCCAGAGCGGCCGCTACGCGCTGAAGCTGCACTTCGATGATGGCCATGACAGCGGCCTGTATACCTGGGAATACCTGTGGGAACTGGCCAATCGCCGCGACGCCATGTGGGCCTACTACCTGCGTCAGCTGGAAGAGGCCGGTGCCTCGCGCGAACCACTGGGCATTCCGCTCAACCAGCTGTAAGCCACTGATGCCACTGGGCGCGGCAAGATGTCCGAGTCGACGTCTTGCCAAAAGACAGCCCGCTGGCTAGCGGTTACAATCGAGCCACTGCGAAAGCTCACCATATTGTGCTGACGTCGCCACGGCGGCGTCACAACAGGGGAAGTCATGGACAAGCGTACGACTCACTTCGGTTATCAGGAAGTTGCCGTGGACGAGAAGGCAGGCCGCGTCGCGGATGTCTTCCACAGTGTCGCCGCCAAGTACGACGTGATGAATGACCTGATGTCGTTCGGCATCCACCGTCTGTGGAAGCGCATCACCCTGGAGCGTGCCGGCGCCCGTCCCGGCCAGTCGGTGCTGGACATCGCCGGCGGCACCGGTGACCTGACGCTGAAGTTCTCGCGTCTGGTCGGCCCGAAAGGCCGCGTGGTGCTCGCCGACATCAATGCCTCGATGCTCAACGTCGGCCGCGACAAGCTGCTCGACCGTGGCGTCGGCGGCAACGTCGAATACGTGCAGGCCAATGCCGAAGCCCTGCCCTTCCCGGACAACACCTTCGACATCATCACCATCGCCTTCGGGCTGCGCAACGTCACCGACCAGGCCAAGGCCCTGCGCTCCATGCAGCGCATCCTCAAGCCGGGTGGCCGTCTGCTGGTGCTGGAATTCTCCAAGCCGGTCAATCCGCTGCTCTCCACCGCCTATGACCAGTACAGCTTCCGGCTGCTGCCCAAGATGGGCGAGATGGTCGCCGGCGACGCCGACTCCTACCGCTACCTGGCCGAGTCCATCCGCATGCACCCCGACCAGAAGACGTTGGCCGGCATGATGGAAGAGGCCGGTCTCGAGCGCGTCGAGTACACCAACCTGACGGGCGGCATCGTCGCGTTGCACCGCGGTATCAAGCTCTGAGGCTGTCATGGCATTGCTGACCCCCCTGCTGTTGGCGACCGCTGAGCGGACGCTGAATCAGCTGCTTGCTCGCGACCCGGCCTCGACGTCGCGCCTGAATGCACTGGCAGGCCGACGCCTGCTGGTGCGTGTCGAACGCCCCGCCTTTGACCTACTGGTGCATTTCGACCTGCAGGGCCTGCACCTGTTGCGCCTGCCCCAGGCCAACGAGAGCGATGGCGATGTGGTGGTGGAGCTCGACATGGAGACCGCCGCCGCCCTGCTGTCCGGTGAATCCATCGAGCGCCTGATGTTCGAGGGCCGCCTCGCCGTGCGTGGCCGTATCCATCTGCTGGAAAGCGCCCGTGACCTGGTGATGGACCTCGACCTGGACTGGGAAGGCGCGCTCAGTGAGTGGTTCGGCGAAGCCCCCGGCCATAGCCTGGCCAGCGGCCTGCGCAGCCTCGGGCGTTTCGGCCTGATCAGCCGCCGTGAGCTGGAGCTGGACCTGCGCGAGTACCTCACCGAGGAGGCGCGCTGGCTGCCCGGTCAGGCGCAGATGCGCGTCGCCCGCGACGAGCTGACCGAGCTGACCCAGTGTCTGGATCGCACCGAAGCGCGGCTGGCGCGACTGCGCCGTCACCTCGAGGCCGCCACCTCTCATCAACCTGCCGAGCGGGAGTGCCAGCCGTCGTGAGACTCTATCGCCTGCTGAGCATTCTGTGGGTCATCGCCCGCTACCGCCTCGACGACCTGGTGCCGCCGGGGCGCGTGCCGGCTCTGCTTCGCCCGCTGCTCAAGCTGTCGCCGCTGCGTCTGTTCCCCATCGGCAGACGCACGCGTGGCGAGCGTCTGCGTCTGGCGCTCGAGGCATTCGGCCCGATCTTCATCAAGTTCGGCCAGATGCTCTCGACGCGCCGCGACCTGCTGCCGCCGGACATCGCCGACGAACTCAAGCGCCTGCAGGATCAGGTGCCGCCGTTCGAGAACCAGGTCGCGCGGGAGCTGGTCGAGCAGGAACTCGAGATGTCGGTCGAGGAAGCCTTCGCCGAATTCGAGGCCCAGCCTCTGGCCTCCGCCTCCATCGCCCAGGTACATGCCGCACGCCTGCACGATGGCTCGGACGTGGTGGTCAAGGTCATCCGGCCGCGCATCGAGGAAGTGATGCGCAAGGACATCGGCCTGCTCTACATGTTCGCGCGCCTGTTGATGAAGGTCTCGCCGGAAGCCCGTCGCCTGCGCCCGGTCGAGGTCGTCGCCGACTACGAGGCGACGCTGTTCGACGAGCTCGACATGCACAAGGAGGCCGCCAACACCTCTCAGCTCAAGCGCAACTTCCTCGACTCGCCGCTGCTCTACGTCCCGGCCATCCACTGGCCACTGACGCGCCGCCGCGTGATGGTGCAGGAACGCATCCGCGGCATTCCGGTCGCCGATATCGAGGAGCTGACGGCGCAGGGCACCGACCTCAGGAAGCTGGCCGAGCGCGGCGTGGAGATCTTCTTCACCCAGGTATTCCGCGACAACTTCTTCCACGCCGACATGCACCCCGGCAATATCTTCGTCTCGCGCGAGAACCCGCACGACCCGCAGTTCATCGCCATCGACTGCGGCATCGTCGGCAGCCTGACCCGCGAGGACCAGGACTATCTGGCGCGCAACCTGCTGGCCTTCTTCCGCCAGGATTACTACGAGGTCGCGGCGCTGCACATCGAGTCCGGCTGGGTCGGCGAAGGCACGCGCGCCAACGAGTTTGCCGCCGCCATCCGCGCCGTCTGCGAGCCGATTCTCGAGAAGCCGCTCAAGGACATCAGTTTCGGCCAGGTCCTGCTGGGGCTGTTCCAGACCGCGCGCCGCTTCAACATGGAAGTCCAGCCGCAGCTGGTGTTGCTGCAGAAGACCCTGCTCAACATCGAGGGCCTCGGCCGCCAGCTGTATCCGGACCTCGACCTGTGGGCCACCGCCCGCCCCTATCTGGAGCGCTGGATGAAGGAGCGCGCCGGTCCCAAGGCGTTCTGGGCCGAGATGGTCAAGCAGGCACCGGAGCTGTCGCATCAGCTGCCACAGCTGCCGGCGATGGCCTTCCAGGCCATGGAGCGCATCGAGGACGAGCATCGCGCCCGTCAACGCCAGACAGAAGCCATCACCACGCTGCGCGACCGGGTCAATCACGCCTCCAGCACCAGCTGGCGACTGCGTGCGGGCTTGCTGCTGGTGGCCGGCGCGTTCGGTTGGCAGCCCCTGATGGCCTGGGCGGAGACCCAGCCCGTGGCGGTACTGGTGGGCGCAGGACTGGGAATCGTGTTATTGCTGTGGCGCTAGCCGCAGGCAGACATGATGGCCTGACTGGCCCGGCGCGCAACGACACTTGCCGCCCCATGGGACGCAGTGCAATATGAATGACATATAACACTTGCATCCTGAGTCGCCTGCCCACGCCGTGCCGTTTGCCGTGCAAGGTGTGCCGTCAGCGCAGAACTCGATGACTTAACGCAAGACCCAAGCTTTCAGGAATGATGATTCATGAGTGATATTCTCAACCGTCTGTCAGTGGTACTGGCAGAACGGCGCGACGCTGACCCGACCTCCTCCTATGTCGCGAGCCTGCATCACAAGGGCCTCAACAAGGTACTGGAGAAGATTGGCGAAGAGGCGACCGAAACCGTACTGGCCGCCAAGGATTTCGCTCACGACGACGTGGACTCGCAGCGTGCCGTGATCGGTGAGACCGCTGACCTGTGGTTCCATTCACTGGTCATGCTGTCGCACCTGGGGCTGGATCATCAGGAAGTGCTGGATGAGCTGGCACGCCGCTTCGGTGTTTCCGGCCATGATGAAAAGGCCGCTCGCGGCCAGTGAAGGACCCGTATTCTTCCGGCGCAAGTCGGCTTTCCGGCAGCGGTGCCAGCACCCTGCAAGTCTCAAGGCCCAATGACCCGGTGTCAGCGGCCCAAATGGAGAATTTCCCATGTTAGGTGGCATCAGTATCTGGCAGCTTCTCATCGTGCTCGGCATCATCATCCTGATCTTCGGGACCAAGAAGCTGCGCAACGTCGGCTCTGATCTCGGCGGTGCCGTGAAGGGCTTCAAGGGCGCGATGAAGGAAGAAGAGAAGAAGAGCGACGAGCCG
This sequence comes from Cobetia sp., assembly GCF_983723665.1. NCBI lineage: Bacteria > Pseudomonadati > Pseudomonadota > Gammaproteobacteria > Oceanospirillales > Halomonadaceae > Cobetia > Cobetia sp. The sequence goes on from NZ_CFDJES010000001.1 coordinate 68,192, forward strand.
ACTGCCCAGCAGAAGGTCGCGCATGAGGAAAAGCGTGGCGACACCATCGATGTCGAGGCCGAGAGCCGCGATACCGCTGACAAGCGCTCGTAACCCGCATGTTCGATATCGGCTTTTTTGAACTGGCATTGATCGCGCTGCTGGCGCTGATCGTGCTCGGCCCGGAGCGTCTGCCCCGGGCCGCCCGCACTGCGGGTCTGTGGCTGGGACGCATCAAGCGCAGTGTCTCGGGCATTCAGCAGGAAATCAGTGCCCAGCTGGAAGCCGAGGAACTGCGTCAGACGCTCAACGAGCAGAAGAAGCAGCTCGATGAGACGCTCGCTCATGCGCGCAACGAGGCACGCGATGTCGAGCGCGGCATCACCGAGTCCAGCACGTCCCGCGATGCAGGCGCCTCCGGCGCCGAGACCAGCCCCCGCCCTGCCGAGAATGGTGCGCCGGCCACCGAGCCGAGCACTGCTTCCGACACCCGTGAATCACGAGAGCCACGTTCCTGATGAGTGATCCACATGCCTCACCGTCAGGTGGTCAGGGCGACGCCGCACATGCGCCGCTCATCGAGCACCTGATCGAGCTACGCTCGCGCTTGCTGCGCGCCACCCTGGTGGTGCTGGTGGTTTTCGCCGCGCTGTACGGCTTCTCCAACCAGATCTATCTGTATGTCGCCGAACCGCTGATGGCATTGCTGCCACCGGGTTCGCAGATGATCGCCACCGAAGTGGCCTCGCCCTTCCTGGCGCCCTTCAAGCTGACATTGGTGGTGGCGCTGTTCCTGGCGATTCCCGCCGTGCTCTATCAGGCCTGGGCGTTCATCGCGCCGGGCCTCTATGAGAACGAGAAGGCGTTGGCCCTGCCGCTGCTGGCCTCCAGCATCCTGCTGTTCTATGCCGGTGCGGCCTTCGCCTACTACGTGGTGTTCCCGCTGCTGTTCCAGTTCTTCACCACCACGGGCCCCGAGAATGTGGCGATCATGACGGACATCAATCAGTACCTGAATTTTGTCCTCAAGCTGTTCTTCGCCTTCGGGGTCGCCTTCGAGATTCCCATCGCCACCTTCCTGCTGATCTGGACCGGTGCGACCACGGTAGAGGCACTGAGCAAGAAGCGCCCCTATATCGTGATCGCCTGCTTCGTGGTCGGCATGCTGCTGACACCGCCGGACGTGATCTCGCAGTCGCTGCTGGCGATCCCGATGTGGCTGCTGTTCGAGGTCGGCATTCTGGCCTCGCGCCTCTTCAAGCGCCGGCGTGCGGCCTCAGACGATGAGGCATCGCAGGACACGCCCTGAACGAGGCTGCCAGTAGTCGGGCATCAGAATCAGAGCATCAAAACAGAAAGCCCCGCCGAGTCACCGGCGGGGCTTTCTGTTTCTGGGGGCTTTGTGTTTCCAGGGAACTTGCTCACACCAGCCACGTGCTATCACGCCAGACGCACAGGCGTGTCGAGATCAGTCCTGCTCGGCGGCACGCGCCTTGTCGTCCTCGATCCAGCTATCGATGCGCTCGACCAGCTTGAAGATGCCCTGGGCCGCTTCGCTGATGCGCTCCGCCAGCAGGTAGGCCGGGGTGGTGACGACACGGTTGGCGGCGTCGACGACGATGTCCGTCACCTCGCAGCTCTTGTGCAGGCCGCCCTGGGCGCTGATCGCCCCGGAGACACTGGCATCGTTGCCGATGGTGACCGAGATGCCCTCCCCCAGCAGCTTGGGCACCATCACCGGCGCGATGCACATCACGCCGATCGGCTTGCCGGCCGCGTGGAAGGGCTGCACCGCGTCCTGCAGGCCCGCGACGAGCTCGAGGTCCTCACCCTTGACGGCAAAGTCACACAGATTCTTGGCGGCGCCGAAGCCACCGGGCAGGATCAGTGCATCGAAGTCGTCCGCTGACAGCTCTTCCAGCGGGCGCACCTTGCCACGTGCCAGACGCGCGGACTCGACCAGCACGTTGCGGGTCTCCTCCATCTCGTCGCCAGTGCCGTGATTGATCACGTGGTGCTGCGCGACATCCGGTGCAAAGCACTCATAGGCAATGCCCAGCTGATCGAGACGCAGCAGCGTCAGGGTAGTTTCATAGATCTCGGAGCCATCAAAGACACCGCAACCGGAAAGGATCAGGGCTACCTGCTTGGTCATGGGTTACTCCATTGACGATGAGCTGTGCGCGGCGATTGCCGGACAGGTCAGAAAAGACTAATACAAGCGCGTGACTGATTCGAATGCCGAGCCTGATTTCATGCCCAGCGTCATGCCCGGCGTCATGCCAGGCGCGAGACGCTTCAGCGGCACCGAAGCTGCGCGACCACCACGCGGCAGACAGTGACAGGCGTGCAGGCGAGGCATGTCACTGCGCATCCTCTCAAGACTATGGGCGGCCCTGGCACAACTCAAGTGCTGCTCCTCGTCCACTCGTATGCCATCAAGGCTCTGGTGCCGGAGGCTTGCCGCGGTGTCCGGACTCGTCTTGCAGCCCCACACACCCGCCCCATACGGGGTGTGCATGAGGCGCGACACCGCGACACATCTCCTGCGCCTGTGGCCACAAGTCAACGCTGATATACTGGATTGACCCTGCCACAGGGACGACGGCTCCCGTCACGGGCCACCCACTTGCAGGCCGCAAGCCAGGCCTTCTCGTCGCCCGACAGACGCCTTGTCGTCATGTTCAGCCCTTGCTGGCACCTCACGTGACCGGCCTTGCCCCATGACCGCTGGCATCACTGTAATATTAATGAAATATTATAGACCTAGACTGCCTGCGACCATCACGGGAGCGGACCACCCGACCCGGAGA
>NZ_CFDJES010000001.1:71083-87856 GCF_983723665.1 Cobetia sp.
CGCATCGGCTCCATCCGCGCCATGCTGGAACAGGAAGGCCTGATCAACACGCGCATCATGGCCTACTCGGCCAAGTACGCCTCCAACTACTACGGCCCGTTCCGTGACGCGCTCGGTTCGAGCGGCAATCTGGGCAAGGCCGACAAGCAGACCTACCAGATGGACCCCGCCAACAGCGATGAAGCGCTGCACGAAGTGGCCATGGATATCACCGAAGGCGCTGACATGGTGATGGTCAAGCCGGGCATGCCCTATCTTGATGTGGTAACGCGTGTGAAGCGCGAGCTGGAAGTGCCGACCTTCGCCTATCAGGTCAGCGGTGAGTACGCCATGCACATGGCGGCTTTCCAGAACGGTTGGCTGGATGCCGACAAGGTCATTCTCGAGTCGCTGATGTGCTTCAAGCGTGCGGGTGCCGACGGCATCCTCACCTATTTTGCTCGCCAGGCGGCCGAATTGCTGGCGCAGAAAAACCGCCTTTGACAACCCCGGCCATTGCGGATGCGGCTGACCGGGATCATGGAGTTGATGATGGAACAGACGCCCAAGCAAGACACCGACAACAACACGGCGACCCTGCCGGAAGTCGCTGACAGTCGCGACAAGGATGCTGCCCCCAAGGCAGCATCCACCCCACGGGAAGGCGAGATCGAGCTGGCGGCGGATGAGCCGCCGGCTCAGGAACCGCTGCCCCTGCGCGTCAACCGGACGCGTACCGGTATCCATGCCAAGGCCACCCCCTCCCCCGAGGCTGATCTCGCTGATCCGGCGCTGTACTTCAATCGCGAGCTGTCCAACCTGCAGTTCAACATCCGCGTACTCGAGCAGGCCAAGGATACCTCGCATCCGCTGCTCAACCGCTTGATGTTCCTGCTGATCTTCACGTCCAACATGGACGAGTTCTTCGAGATTCGCGTGGCGGGTCTCAAGCATCAGATCGCCTTCGATCGCACCGACCCCGGCTGTGACGGCATGCTGCCGAGCAAGGTGCTCGATGAGGTCTCCCGCATCACGCATGAGCAGGTCGAACGCCAGTACCGCATGCTCAACGAGGACCTGATCCCCGCGCTGGAAGAGCAGCACATCCGCTTCCGTCGCCGCAATCAGTGGAACGATGCCCAGAAGGCCTGGGTGCGCGATTACTTCGAGGAAGAGATCCAGCCGGTCATCAGCCCGATCGGTCTCGACCCGTCGCACCCGTTCCCGCGCCTGGTCAACAAGAGCCTCAACTTCATCGTCGAGCTGGAAGGCAAGGATGCCTTCGGTCGTGAAGGTGGCCTGGCCATCCTGCCGGCCCCGCGCTCGCTGCCGCGTCTGATCCGCATCCCGGATGGCCTCGTCGAGCAGGGGTACACCGAATACGTCTTCCTGTCCTCGATGATTCACGCTCACGCCCAGGAGCTGTTCCCGGGCATGAAGATCAAGGGCTGCTATCAGTTCCGCCTGACCCGCAACGCCGATCTCTCGGTGGATGCCGAGGATGTCTCCGACCTGGCCTCCGCGCTGCGTGGCGAGCTGCTGGCGCGCCGCTACGGCGACGGGGTGCGTCTCGAGGTGGCCGACAACTGCCCGGAAGCGCTCTACACCTTCCTGCTCAAGCAGTTCGATCTGGAAACGCGCGACCTCTATCAGGTCAAGGGCCCGGTCAACCTCAACCGCCTGATGGAAGTCATCGGCGACGTCGGCCGCGAGGACCTGCTCTACGCCCCGTTCACTCCGGGCATCCCCAAGGCACTCAAGGGCGACAACAGCCTGTTCGATGCGATCCGTCGCGAGGACATCCTGCTGCATCACCCCTTCCAGTCCTTCTCCCCGGTCGAGAACCTGCTCGCCGAGGCGGCGCGTGACCCGAACGTGCTGGCCATCAAGCAGACCCTCTATCGCACCGGCGCCGACTCCAACATCGTCTCCTCGCTGGTGGAAGCCGCACGTCAGGGCAAGGAGATCACCGTGGTGATCGAGCTGCGGGCGCGCTTCGATGAGGCCGACAACCTGCAGCTGGCCTCACGCCTGCAGGAAGCCGGCGCCATCGTCATCTACGGCGTGATGGCCTACAAGACCCACGCCAAGATGCTGCATATCGTGCGACGTGAACACGGCGAGCTGCGTCACTACGCGCACCTGGGCACCGGTAACTACCATGCCAAGACGGCGCGTCTGTATACCGATTACAGCCTGCTGACCGCCAACGAGACACTTTGCGAGGACGTCCACAAGGTCTTCCAGCAACTGACCGGCATGGGCAAGCAGCGCAATATCGAGAAGCTGCTGCACGCGCCCTTCACGCTGCATGAGCGCATGGTGGAGATGATCGACCGTGAAGCGCGCAACGCCGAGAAAGGCAAGCGCGCCCACATCATCATCAAATGCAATTCACTGACCGAGCCCAAGCTGATTCGCGCCCTCTACCGCGCCTCGCGGGCTGGCGTGCAGTGTGACCTGATCATCCGCGGCGTCTGCTGTCTGCGCCCGGGCGTGCCGGGGATTTCCGACAACATCCGCGTACGCTCGGTGATCGGTCGCTTCCTCGAGCACACGCGCACCTTCCACTTCCACAATGCCGGTCAGCCGGAGACCTGGTGCTCCAGCGCGGATTACATGGAGCGCAACATGTTCCACCGCGTCGAGACCTGCTTCCCGCTGCTCGACAAGAAGCTGGCCCAGCGTATCCGCAAGGACCTGGACACCTATCTGGTCGACAACTGCCAGAGCTGGCGTCTGGAAAGCGATGGCCACTACACCCAGCTGGATGCCGGCGACGCGGAACCGATCAGCGTGCAGGAAACCCTGCTGTTCGCCTACGCCGCCAAGGCCTGATCGCGCTCGACGAGGTCAGGACAGAACAAAGCTCATGAACTCTCGGCCCTCACGCTTGCGTGGGGGCCGTTGTCGTTGGCCCTCCCCACCCGCTTGATCGACCAAGCACCCTCAAGCGAAGCGGGGCCAGGTTCAGGCGCATGAAAAAGCCCCCGTATCATCGATACGGGGGCTTCGCGTTCACACCTGACGCGCGGCTTTCATCAGACGCCGATCTGGCCGCCATCTTCGCGCTGGATGACCACGGTCGCGGCGCGGGCACGCACGCTGCCATCGGTCTCGGCGGTGGCATCATCGCTCTGCGGCCAGTTGGCCGGGTGCTGGATGTTGATGAACATCGCGGTCTTGTCCGGGGTGGTGAAGATCCCGGTGACTTCACAGCCGTTCGGGCCCACCGCGAAGCGCTTGAGCTGCGCCTGGTTGTCGGCACCGATCACGGCCGCGTCTCCCTCGGCCTGCTCGAGACCTGCCGGCACGACCGCCAGCAGCTGGTCATTGGTGACCTCGGTGATGCCTTCGTAGCCGTTGTCTGTCTGGATCCACAGGATGCTGTCCTGTCCTTCGCGGCCATCGAAGTAGAGGCCATCGGGACTGGCGAACTCGTTCATCTCGGTCAGGCCGGACAGGTTGTCGGCATCGCTGGCCGCTGCGCCGAACACGAAGATCTCCCAATCGAAGGCCTTGTGATCGCCCGCTTCACGCCAGCGGATGATCTGACCCGCTTCGTTGTTGCCACGCGGATTGGCCGCGTTGGTTGGCGCCGTCTTGTAACCGACACCCGGCTCCTCGATGGCGGTGCCATCGTTGGTGAAGGCGGCGTCAGTGCCTTCCTCGGTGCGCTTGGAGTTGTTGGTCAGCGTCATGTAGACCTCACCGGACACCGGGTCCACCGCGCCCCACTCCGGGCGGTCCATCGGGGTCGCGCCCATCAGGTCAGCCGCATCGGTGGTGTGGATGATGATGCCAGCCAGGTCATCGGCCGCCAGCCCCAGTGCTTCGGCCAGGGTGCGGCCATCCTTGGTCACGGCGTCCGGCGTCAGCTTGAGCCACGTGCCGGTGCCATCGGCGGAGAACTGGGCGACATACAGCGTGCCCTTGTCCAGGTACTTGTCGCCGATCGCCAGGCGGTCCTTGAAGTCACCGGCGCCACGGGCATCAGCGGCGTCCCACTTGGCGTCCGACACGAACTTGTAGATGTACTCGTTGCGCGAATCGTGACCGGAGTAGAAGACCACCGGCTCACCCTCGACCAGCTTGCCCGGCCAGCAACCTTCGTGACGGAAGCGGCCCAGCGCGGTGCGCTTGATGGCCTGCTCGCCGGTGTAGGGGTCGATCTCGACGATATAGCCGAAGGTGCGCGGTTCGTTGCGGTAATCCTTGTCGGCGCTGTCTGCCGTCGGCGTGTTGTCGAAACGCGCGAACTCGCCATCGACTTCACTGGCATCTCCGGCGGCGGTTTCCCAGCCATAGCGGCCACGCTCGGTCTCGATGCCGATGCGGTTGTCATCGAGCTGACGATCGCTGCGCTTGACGAAGTAACCCGGCCAGTTCTCTTCACAGGTCAGGTAGGTGCCCCACGGGGTGTAGCCGTTGGCGCAGTTGTTGTTGGTACCACGGGTGCGCATGCCATCCGGCGAGAAGGCCGTCTTGACGTAATCGCTGCCCGCTACCGGGCCGCTCAGCTTCATTTCGCTGGCGCTGGTGTAGCGGCGGTTGTAGCGCGAATCGCCCACCACTTCCCACTTGCCGTTGCTGGCCTTCTTGACCTCGACGATGGTCACGCCATGGGCATTGATCTCGGTGCGCACTTCATCGGCCGGACGCTTGCCGGAATCCGCATTGGTCGCGCCGCCCTTGGGTGCCCACAGCGCATCCTGATCGATGTATTCGTTGTTCATGACCAGCAGGAAGTTGCTGGAGGCCGTGTCGTCGCTCAAGGCGAAGTTGTGCATGCCATCGTGATGCATGCCGACGGTGTTGAGCTGGATCTCCGGCGTCATCGCCAAATCCTTGCTCCACTTGGGTGCCTTGGCATTGAGCGGCGTGCCCCACGGCGCCAGCACCTGTGCGGTATACCCCTTGGGAACCACGACTGCATCCGTGCGTGACCCCTTGATCGATTCGAAGGCCAGTGCCAGAGTCGTCTTCTCACCCGCAGCGTTGCTGGCGGCGTTGGCCGTGGTGCTCAGCCCCGCAAGACCGAAACCACCCAGCATGCTGGCAGCCGCCATGCCCAGGCCGCCCTGCAGGACACGACGACGCGAGATGTGTCGTTCGATGACGGATGAGAACGTCTCGTTGCTGCTGGGATTAAGCAGGCGATGGTCTTCGATTTCCTTGCTCATGTCGCTTCCCCGTAGTCAGGTTTCGGGTTGTTCTGTTCAGGCATGCCCCTTGAGGGCATGCCGAAGGCAACAAGAGTGATACGCGAGCCCGATGACAATTCCGTGACGAACGGGCAACAAAGGCAAGAGACGACAGCGCCCAACGGCCTTTCGACCGTTGGGCGCTGGGGATTTCAGGACAAGCCGACAAATTCAGCAAACATCAGGCAAGCGCGACGTCATCCTCCCATCGAGGCGCGAGTCTGGCGTTTGATCTCAGGCCTCGCGCAAGCGCTCGGCGGCCAGGCTCAGCAGGTGCTCGGTGGTTTCCCAGCCAAGGCATGCATCGGTGACGGACACGCCATGACGCAGCTGGGAGAGCTTCTCCGCTGCCGGCAAGGCCTGCTTGCCTTCATTGAGGTGACTCTCGAGCATCACGCCGATCAAGGCATCATCCCCCGCCAGGCGCTGAGAGAGCACATCCAGCATCACTTCGCTCTGGCGGCGGTGGTCCTTGCGGGAATTGGCGTGGCTGCAATCGACCATCAGACGCGGCGTCAGGCCAGCGCCTTCCAGCTCACGCCGGCAGGCGGCCACCGAGGCGGCGTCATAGTTGGGCTGGCCATGGCCGCCGCGCAGCACCACATGGGTATGCGGGTTGCCCGCGGTCTCGATCAGCGCCGGACGTCCGCTGTCATCCATGCCGAAGTGGCGATGCCCATGCGCCGCCGCCCCGATGGCCTGCACGGCGACCTCGACGCCTCCGTCAGTGCCGTTCTTGAAGCCCACCACACAGCCGAGGCCGGAGGCCATCTCGCGATGGATCTGCGACTCGGTGGTGCGGGCGCCGATGGCCGCCCAGCCGAGCAGGTCTTCCAGGTAGGCGGCGGTCAGCGGCTGCAGCAGCTCCGTCGCCACCGGCAGGCCCAGCTGGTTGATCTCGCGCATCAGCTCGCGTGCCTGACGCAGGCCGGTGGCCATGTCATCGCTGCCATCCAGATGCGGATCATAGGCCAGCCCCTTCCAGCCCACCGTGGTGCGCGGCTTCTCGACATAGACACGCATCACCAGCTTGAGGCGATCACGTACCTGCGGCTCGATCACCGCCAGGCGCTGGGCGTACTCACGCGCGGCCTTGAGATCATGGATGGAGCACGGCCCGACCACCACCAGCAGACGATCATCGTCGCCGGCGAGAATGGCGTTGATCTCATCGCGATGCTGGCGAATCTGGCCGGCCAGGTCGGCGTCCACCGGCAGCTGCTCGCGCAATTCGCTGGCGCTGGGCAGGGCTTCACGACTGATGCGTCCGGGTGTGGTCGGTGTCTGGGCGGCATCAGAGCGGGTCACGGTGGCGTTCTCGGCAGTCAAGGGGTCAACAGTGGCGTCGGCAGTGTGCGGGTTGGCGGTCAACACGCGTTCAAGGCTGGCGTTCATGGTCTTCTCTCCTGTGATGAAGCCTCGGCTCCATCACGCAATATTCATTCTGACAGACAGGGACTTCGCGAATCGTCACCCCGGTGTTGCTCGCCCTGCCCCGCGGTGACAGCGGAAAGAGGCAGGACGCCGCTAAATCGCCAGCGCCAATAACCATGCACGACCCGAGCGGAGGCAAGAGAAAAGCGGGTAGTCAGGAAAGTGGTGCGCATGGTCATTCCTCTCGTCATTCATGCTGCAATCATTGTCGGCACGTTAGGGTGACATGCCTCTCGTCATGGATTTCGCAAGGCCCGAAACGCAAGAACCCCCGGCCGTGGCTGCGACCGGGGGTTCTTCAAGGTGGTGGCAGCCCGTACGAGACAGGCGCGCCGTAACCTCAGGCGCGCCCCTGTGTAAACCAATACCAATAGCCGGCCGCACACGCCGCCGTCACGACCTGGCCCGAAGGGCAGGCAGCGACAGTGAACGGGCGGTGGCTGGTGGTCTGGTTCATGGGTCGGGCCGGTATCCAGTAGTGACGATGAAAATGGTGATAGGCCTATCCTTGCACTCCAGATCGTCCTGCGCAAGCGTGAACCGGCAACAAACCGTTGCCCGCACGCATAAAGAAGGGCTATCAGCCTGAAGTGGCATCAGTATAATCTTTGGTTGTCGAGCAACATGATCGGCAACACGCATTCGTCCAGCGGTGCCTGACACCGCGCCCACAGCTTGGAATGCATGCATGCAGGATTCCCGAAATGATGCACTGATTGAGTATCTGTCGGGATGCGCCCGGCAGGATGCCAAGGCACTGGATCAGCTCTATCGAGCGACCAGTGCGCATCTATACGCTCAGTTGCTGCGTATCTTGAGACATGAGGCATCCGCGCAGGATTGTCTTCAGCAGGTCTACATCCGGGTATGGGCCGCCGCCGCCCAGTATGACGCCGGCCGCGCCCGCCCGATGACCTGGCTCGGCACCATGACCCGCAACATCGCCATCGACTGGATACGTCGACAGCGACCCAGCGAGCATGACAGCGATGAATTGATCGCCGCCATGCCGGGGCGGAGTGATATCGAGGCAGATGTCGACCTGGCCCAGCACAGTGGTGAGCTCCACCAGTGCCTGGCCGAGCTGAATGACGATCAACGCCGCGCCCTGGAACTGGCCTACTTCGAAGGCCTCACCCACCAGGATCTGGCCAATCAACTGGACCAGCCCTTGGGCACCGTCAAGAGCTGGGTCCGTCGTGGACTCGAGAGGTTGAAGACATGCATGAGTCATTTGATCTGAGCGACCCGGAACTGCGCGAAGCCGCAGCGGGCGAATATGCGCTCGGCACATTGACACGCGACGAGCGCGCGGCATTCGAGTCACTGCTGGCCGTCAGCCACGACCTGCAACGTGATGTGGAGCGCTGGCGCGAGCATCTCAACGTGTTCAATGAACAGCTTCCCCCCGTCACGCCACCGGCCCATGTCTGGCAAGGCATCGCCGAGGCGACGGGCACCGCCCGTCAGCCCTGGTGGCGTCGCCTGGGCCTGTGGCAGGGCATGACTGCCACGGCGTTCAGCCTGGCACTGGCGGTCACCCTGACCTTCAGCCTGGGGCACAACGCGGGCATGGAGAGCGACTACGTGTTCGTGGTCAACAACTCTGACAGCAGCCCCGGCTGGATCGTCAACGCGTCCCACTCGGGCGAGATGATGGTGCAGGCAGTCAGGCCCGAAGCGCCGGCCCCCGGCAAGGTCTGCGAGCTGTGGCTGATGGCCAAGGATGGCAAGGAGCCGATGTCACTGGGCATCCTGCCGCACTCCGGCACCATGAAGGTCGAGGTGCCCAAGGAGTATCTGGCCGCCTTCCCCGACAGCGATCTGGTGATCACGCTGGAAAGCCCGCAGGGCGCTCCCTCCGGCAACCAGATGGGCCCGACCCTCAAGAAAGGTCAGCTGACGCCGGTCGAAGGCCGCCATATCCTGTAAGCGCTTCAGTAGTGCAGGATGTAGTAGCAACGATCGCAACAACGATCGCAATAACGGTCGCAGCAACGAAAAAAAAGCCCCCGCTTTTCAGCGGGGGCTTTTTTTGTGCAGTGCTCAGGTCTCGAATGTCACGCCTCGGAAGTCGAAAGCGATAACCGAAAGATCACTGACAGAAGCTATCAGCGCAGATGGCGGCCACCATCCACCGGCAGGGTCGTGCCCGTGACATAGGGACTATCCAGCAGATAGCGCAGCGCCTGCCAGATGACGCCTGGCCCCGGTACCTGCTGCATCAACGACTTGGCGCGCGCACGCTCGGCATAGTCGTCGTCATCGTCCGGACGCAGCATGATCAGCGCCGGCGCGATGGTGTTGACCTGGATGCGTGGCGCGAACATCGACGCGAACGACAAGGTCAGGTTCTCGAGCCCCGCCTTGCTGGCCGCGTAGGCCGCATGCTTGCGCGAGCCCTTCTGGACCACGAAGTCACTCATGTGGACGATGTCCGCCTGCGTCTCGACTCCGGCTTCCAGCAGATCGCGCAGCGCCAGATTGATCAGGTACGGCGCCTGCATGTGGACACGGAACAGGTGCTCGAACAGCTCGCCCTGCCCCTCGCCGTCGCCATCCGGCGCCCAGTCGCCGGCATTGTGCACGATGGCCCGCAATGTCGGAGTCAGCTCACGAATCGCCGCGATGAAGGCCTGGATGCCTGCCTCGCTGGAGAAATCCGCCTGCACGGTGCGAATGCCCAGCGCGCGCAGGGCGTCGAGCTCTTCCCGCTCGCGTCGATAACTGATGATGACCGGATGACCATCATCGATCAGTCGCTCGGCACAATAGCGCCCCAGACGCTGGGCGCCGCCCGTGATCAGTATCGGGGACTGGCTCATTCACTCGACTCCTTCAGGCAATGTCAGGCGGCTTCAAGCAATGTCAGGCGGCTTCAGGCAGAGACCAGCGCCGGGTCCAGCAGCGGCTCGCGTGGCGCATAGCTGAACACATCGGAGCTCAGCGCGCTGGCCTCGACACCCAATGGCGTCAGCGCATCGACACAGGCATAGACCATGCCCGGCGAGCCGGACAGATAGACGCGCTTGCCCGCCATGCTGCCCGCGTGCTTGCGCAGCGCCTCATCGATACGCCCCAGATGGCCATTGAAAGCGGCCTCGACACCGGCCGCTTCCAGCGCGCGATGGTGGGCATCACCGACTTCCGGCGCTTCTTCCAGCACCGGGAAATAACGGAAGTTGGGCTGACTGGCGGCCCAGTTGAGCGCCGCGCTCTCCAGGTACAGATCACGCCGCTCACGCGCCGCCCACCACAGCTCGATGGGCTGGGTCAGGCCACGCGCAAACGCCGCCTGCAGCATGGCGTGCATCTGCGAGAACCCGGTGCCGGCACAGATCAGCACGATGGGGCTGGGGTCGTCGAGGTCCAGCACGCACTCGCCACTGGGCAGACGCAGCTCAAGTTGATTGGCCGCGACCAGCAGGCTGCGCAGACGCGCGGAATTGCTGCGCTCCGGCCAATGCTGGATATGCAGCTCGAGCACGCCATCATCACTGGCGGCATTGGCGATGGAGAACGGTACCCAGGTGGTGTCATCGAGCTTCATCTCGAGATACTGGCCCGGCGCGTGCGCCAGGGCCTCGGGACGTGCGGCGAAGCGCACACGAAACACGTCCGGGGTCAGATCTTCCACACTCTCGACATGACAGGTCAGGGTCCGCGCCGTCATCGTATCCTCTTGTTATCTGATGCCTGCCGCCAGCGCGCCGCGCAACGACAGGGTAAATGCATGGGTGTTGATGGTCTGTCGCGGAATCAGTCCAGAATGCCCAGACTGTCCCAGCGTTCATCGACACGGGATGTGATCTCTTCGCTCATCACGATGGGCTCGCCCCACTCGCGGTCCGTCTCGCCGGGCCACTTGTTGGTCGCGTCCATGCCCATCTTGGAGCCAAGACCCGCCGTTGGCGAGGCGAAGTCCAGATAATCGATCGGCGTATTGTCGACCAGAACGGTATCACGGCTCGGGTCCATGCGCGTGGTGATGGCCCAGATGACATCTTCCCACTTACGGGCATCGACATCATCATCCAGCACGATCACGAACTTGGTGTACATGAACTGACGCAGGAAGCTCCAGACCCCCATCATCACGCGCTTGGCGTGGCCGGGGTACTGCTTCTTCATCGTCACCACCGCCATGCGGTAGGAGCAGCCTTCCGGCGGCAGATAGAAGTCGACGATCTCCGGGAACTGCTTGCGCAGAATCGGCACGAAGACTTCATTGAGCGCCAGGCCGAGAATCGCCGGCTCATCCGGCGGACGCCCGGTATAGGTGGAGTGATAGATCGGGTCGCGCCGATGGGTGATGCGCTCGATGGTGAAGACGGGGAAGGTCTCCACCTCGTTGTAATAGCCGGTGTGATCGCCGTAGGGGCCTTCCGGTGCCACGTCATCCGGATACAGATAGCCTTCCAGGATGATCTCGGCGCTGGCCGGGACTTCGAGATCCGACAGGCCGCATTTGACCAGCTCGGTGCGCGAGCCGCGCAGCAGGCCGGCAAAGGCATACTCGGAGAGTGAATCCGGTACCGGCGTGACAGCGCCGAGGATGGTGGCCGGATCGGCACCCAGAGCCACCGCGACCGGGAAGGGCTCGCCCGGGTGGGCCTTCTGCCACTCGCGGAAGTCCAGTGCGCCGCCACGGTGTGCCAGCCAGCGCATGATCAGGCGATTCTTGCCGAGCTTCTGCTGACGATAGATGCCGAGGTTCTGGCGCTCCTTGTGCGGACCACGGGTGATCACCAGCGGCCAGGTCACCAGCGGTGCGGCATCTCCGGGCCAGCAGTGCTGGATCGGAATCATGTCGAGATCGACATCCTCCCCTTCCAGCACGATCTCCTGACAGGGCGCACGCTTGACCTTCTTCGGCCCCATGCTCATCACCTGCTTGAAGATCGGCAACTTGTCCCAGGCATCCCGGAAGCCCTTGGGCGGCTCCGGCTCCTTGAGGAAGGCCAGCAGCTCGCCGACTTCGCGCAGCGCCTCGACGGATTCCTGGCCCATGCCCAGCGCCACGCGCCGCGGCGTGCCGAACAGATTGCCCAGCACCGGCATGCTGTGGCCCTTGACGTTCTCGAACAGCAACGCCGGACCACCCGCCTTCAGGGTGCGATCGCAGATCTCGGTCATCTCCAGATAGGGGTCCACCTCGGCACGAATGCGCTTGAGTTCGCCCTTCTCTTCCAGCGCCGCGATGAAATCGCGTAAGTCTCGATACTGCATGGGAGTTTCCGCTCGGCTTGATCAAGTCCCGAGCATACCATTGCCAGCCGGCACTCGGCAGGTCAGCAACGCAAGACGCCCACTTCCCGGGTGGGAAGTGGGCGTCCTGGCAAGCACCTGTCGAGAACATGGCCAGCCAACCGGCTGGGCCAGTGTCGATCAGCGGCGCTTCATGGCCTCGAAGAACTCGAGATTGGTCTTGGTATCTTTCAGGCGATCGATCAGGAACTCGGTGGCCGCCACATCTTCCATCGGGTTGAGCAGCTTGCGCAGGATCCACATGCGCTGCATTTCATCCTCGGACGCGATCAGGTCTTCACGACGCGTGCCGGAGCGACGGATGTTGAGAGCCGGGAAGACACGACGCTCGGCCAGCTTGCGGTCGAGGTGAGCTTCCATGTTACCGGTGCCCTTGAATTCCTCGAAGATGACTTCGTCCATCTTGGAACCGGTATCGACCAGCGCCGTGGCGAGGATGGTCAGGCTGCCGCCTTCTTCGATGTTACGCGCGGCACCGAAGAAGCGCTTCGGCTTCTCGAGGGCGTGAGCGTCGACACCACCGGTCAGCACCTTGCCGGAGGACGGCACCACGGTGTTGTAGGCACGCGCCAGACGGGTCACGGAATCGAGCAGGATGACGACATCCTTCTTGTGCTCGACCAGACGCTTGGCCTTCTCGATCACCATCTCGGCGACCTGGACGTGACGGGCCGGCGGCTCATCGAAGGTGGAAGCCACGACTTCGCCACGCACGGTGCGCGACATCTCGGTAACTTCCTCGGGACGCTCATCGATCAGCAGCACGATGAGGTGACATTCGGGGTTGTTGCGCGTGATGGAGGCGGCGATGTTCTGCAGCATCATCGTCTTGCCCGCCTTGGGCGGCGAGACGATCAGGCCACGCTGGCCCTTGCCGATCGGTGCGGTCAGATCAAGGATGCGCGAGGTGATGTCTTCGGTGGAACCGTTGCCGATTTCCATCAGCAGGCGCGACTGCGGGAACAGCGGCGTCAGGTTCTCGAACAGGATCTTGTGCTTGGCATTCTCGGGGCGGTCAAAGTTGATCTGATTGACCTTGAGCAGCGCGAAGTAACGCTCCCCTTCCTTCGGCGGACGAATCTTGCCGGAGATGGTGTCGCCCTTGCGCAGATTGAAGCGACGGATCTGGGACGGTGAAACGTAGATGTCATCAGGGCCCGCGAGGTAGGAAGAGTCTGCACTGCGAAGGAAGCCGAAGCCGTCCTGCAGGATTTCCAGAACGCCGTCGCCGTAGATGTCCTCACCGCTTTTCGCGTGCTTCTTGAGGATGGCGAAGATGATGTCCTGCTTGCGCGAACGTGCCAGATTATCGATGCCCATCGTCTGGGCAAGTTCCAGCAGTTCGGGGACAGTATTTTGCTTGAGTTGGGTAAGATTCATCGGCTTTGTTTGAACGTGGCTCAGGTCAGCAGGGCTGATAGATAAGAAGGGAATCGAGAAGACGGGCAGAAGGCAAGGACCGGCACTGCAAAGGTGCAGACAGAACTCGACAGCATTCCCGGAGGCAAGCGCCTGAGCTGGATGAAGACAGGTGCCAAAAGTTCAGGAAAGATCACTCACCACGGCCGAACTATGAATTCAGCAACGGAGTGTCGAGCTACGGATGTCCAGCGACGACGGACCGGTCGAAGGGACACGGAGCGTCATGCTTCCTGACAGAAAAGTCTTCTCGATATGGAATCTAGCGGTATGAATCGCCTGGTGGCTGGCCGGCGTGTTGCGGGCAGCATTACCAGAGGGCTGGCTGACAACTGGGGGACCGTGGGACGGTCGACATGACGCAATCAGAGAGCGTGTAATCAGGCGAACGCCTCGATGGTAGTCAAGCCGGCCCCTGAACGCAAGCCCCGGCGGCCTGGTGGCGCTCCCGGCGCTGCCTGAAGCGCTCGCTAGCGGCCAGTCAGCGCTGCGATAGCCGCCGCTGACGTGGCGCTTTCACTGACGGCTCAAGGCACCTGGCGGCGGCAAGGCCCGATTCACAGATTGGCATCCAGAAAGGCTGCCAGCTGCGCGCGCGGCATGGCGCCCACCTTGCTGGCTTCGACATTGCCGCCCACAAACAGCATCAATGTCGGCACACCGCGCACGCCGAAGCGGGCGGCGAGTTCAGGGGCTTCATCGACATCGACCTTGACGATCTTGAGCTGCCCTTCGTATTCCTCGGCCAGGGATTCCAGCGTCGGTGCCACGCTCTTGCACGGCCCGCACCAGGAAGCCCAGAAATCCACCAGCACCGGATGCTCGCTCTCCAGCACCACGGATTCGAAGTCCCTTTCTGCAATCGGTACCACACGTTCGCTCATCGCGACGTTATCTCCCAGACCCGGTTGGTCTTGCTGATTGTGCTGCGTGATGGCTTGCGACTCATTGAGCGTGATGATGACCCGCGACTTCGTCGTTCTGTCATATCACGCCGCTAGAATAGCATGCCCCATGCGCTGAATGTGCCGCCAGCCCCTCGTGGTGATGGCGCCGTGTGTGCCACCGGTTTGACACCTCTGGCCAGTCGCCGCAATCTTGCGAGAGTCGCCGCCGCGACCTGCTGCCAGCGTCATCTTCCCGCAGCAGGCTCGCGTCCGGTGGCCGCCCACGCTCACGACAACTTCATTGCGCCATGGTCGCTACGCAAGGAAGCCGTCGCAGGAGTTGGCGTGAAGGAGGCAGTGCATGATGCCTGCCATGAATGACCCGCCGTAAAGGACTCCGCCCTTGAGTGAATCAGCACCCTCCCAGCACCCGCAACCCACCGCCTCTGATGAAGGCAGTGCCGGCAATGAGGCCCCGCTGCTGAAGCTGGCCGCCATCGATCTGGGTTCCAACAGCTTCCACCTGCTGCTGGCCAACCATCAGGCGGGGCAATTGCAGGTCGTGGCCAAGCAGGGTGAGAAGGTCCAGCTGGCGGCAGGGCTGGACGAAGACGGCATGCTCAGCGAGGAAGCCATGGAGCGCGCCCTCAACTGCCTCGCCCAGTTCGCGCCCTTCATCGATGGCATCGAGGCCGACCATCTGCGGGTCGTGGGCACCAACGCCCTGCGCGCCGCGCATAACAGTGAAGAACTGATCGAGCGTGCCGAGGCTCTGTTGGGGCATCCCATCGAGATCATCGCCGGGCGCGAAGAAGCCCGCCTCATCTATCTGGGCGCGGCGCATGCGCTGGCCGATGTGCACGGCAAGCGCCTGATCGTCGATATCGGCGGCGGTTCCACCGAGTTCATCATCGGCGAGCAGTTCGAGCCCCAGCTGCTGGAAAGCCTGCACATGGGCTGCGTCGCCTATACCAAGGCCTTCTTCCAGGACGGCGAGATCAGCGAGAAGCGCATGCGCCGCGCCGAGCTGGCCGCACGCTCGGAACTGGCCAGCATCCAGCGCACCTATCGCGAGATGGGCTGGGATGACCCGGTCGGCTCCTCCGGCACCATCAAGGCCGCCGCCAACGTGCTGGAAGCGCACGGCTGGGCCCCGCATGGCGTGGTCACACGTGAAGGGCTGCACAAGCTGCGCGCGGCGCTATTGGAGTTCAAGCGCCTCGACAAGGTCAGCCTGCCGGGCCTGAAGAGCGATCGCGCCACCGTCTTCCCGGCGGGCATCGCCATCCTGTGCGGTGTCTTCGAGGCACTGGGGCTGGAGCAGATGCGCTACTCCGACGGTGCGCTGCGTGAAGGCGTACTGTTCGATCTGATCGGGCGCAACACGCCGGAGGATTCGCGTCTGTCCGCCATCGAGTCGCTGCAGCGTCGCTACGGCATCGATACCCGCCACGCCAGCAATGTGCGCGACACCGCCCTGCAGCTGTTCGATCAGGTCGCCGGCGACTGGGCGCTGGGGGCGACGTCACGTCAGCTGCTGAGCTGGGCCGCTGACCTCCACGAAGTCGGCCAGGCGATTTCCCACAGCCAGTTCCATCGCCATGGCGCCTACCTGCTCGAGCATTCCGACCTGCTCGGCTTCTCGCGTCCGGAACAGCGCGCGCTGGCCTTCCTGGTCCGCGCCCACCGTCGCAAGTTCCCCAAGAACGAACTGGCGGCGCTGCCGGAGCCGCAGCAACCGCGTCTGGCGCGTCTGGCACGCCTGCTGCGCATGGCGGTGATGCTCAACCATTCACGCTCGGAAGCGCCGGTGCTCGGCATGCATCTCAGCGCCGAAGGCGACGACCTGACGCTCAACCTGACCGAGGAATATCGCGATCACAGCCTGATCAACGATGACCTCAGTCAGGAAAGCGAGCTGCAGAAAGCCGCCGGCATGACGCTGACACTGGCCGATGCCTGAGCGAGCACTGCGCAAGACATCGGCGAGACCGCCCGCTGGCCTCACTGCTGTGTGAGTACGGCCAGTAGCCACCAGCCCCGCGAGGGATGCCACAGCCCCGCGACAGTCCCGTCGTGCATGCGTGCCACACGCAACTGGTCACGCTGCCACGGCGGGATATTGGCTTCCTGCAGCAAGCGCTTGAGATCGCGCCGCCCCCGCCCTGCCACTCGCAGTACATCTCCCGGCTGACGTGAGGTGAAGGCAACATGCTGCTCATCCCTTCCCAGCGCCCGCCATGCCTTGCGCGCCTCAGCATCCCACTCAGAGGGTGGCGTCTCGCCAGGTTGGCGACCACTTCCCGCACAGCCGGTATCGCCTTGTCGATGACGCACACCCTGCTCAATAACGGTATCTGACACCTGCCACCACAGCTGGCCGCGCCACGCGCGCACGCTGACGGTGTATTCGGCGTTGGCCCAGTGCACCTCGGCCACCGAGTCGGGCGGCGTGGCGATCAACTGCTGCAGGCTCATCAAGCGACCCCGCGGCGGCACCGGCCAGCCACGCGACTGGCATAGATGGCGCAGGACCAACCGCTGACGTGACTCACTCAAGCCTGCCAGCTCCGCCAGTGACA
>NZ_CFDJES010000002.1:0-8581 GCF_983723665.1 Cobetia sp.
CAGAGCACAGATGTCGTGAACGGTCGGGGCATGACAAGCCGCCAGGTGGTCGCCTGGGGACTGACATGCTTCAGTCTGTCGCCCGCCTTCGCGCAATCCGCGCCGGAGGCGGTGCGACCCGAGGTATCCGTTGCCAGTGAAGAGCAGCAGGCTCGCCGTCAGGGGGAAGATGGGGTCGCCATCCAGCGCACTCGTCCCACGCTCTCCGACGGTCTCAGCGGCGTGATGATCGATCGCACCATGACCATGATCGGCAAGACCTTCTTCCGCCAGTTCAGCCAGCAACGCCTCGATAGCCCAGCCATCCGCAACACATCCCTCAGCATCCATGAACGCCCCTCAGCACGCTGGGGCAGCCTCATCTGGATCACCGAAGGCAACAACGTTCTGTATGAAGCGACGCTCCCTCCGCGCCTTAATGACGTGGATATGTACGCCAGCGCCGCTGTATCAAGCGTCTCCGACCAGTTCCTGCGTCGCAAGGTCATGGAAGCCCTGCGCAACGACCCGGACATGGCCGGTGACGAATTCTGATGTATTGAAGACCGACATAATAAATGGGCTCCGGACACGGAGACCCTGACAATACGCAAGGGAACAGGGGAACATCATGAAGCATCAGACACTCGCGGTGTCGTTGCTGTTGTCGGCGATGCCGCTATATGCCGGTGAACTCATCTATCAGCCCATCAACCCGAGTTTCGGTGGCAACCCTCTCAATGGCAGCTACCTGCTTGGCAAGGCCCAGGCCCAGGACACCCATGAGGATCCTGATGCCTACTCTTTCGATAGCCTCTCCGATACCGAAATCTTCATCAATGACCTGCGCAACAGCCTGGTCTCTGATGCCATCACCGACGCCGTAGAAGCTACGGAACCCGGCCGTTCCAGCGTGATCGACAGTGCGCAGCTGCGCATTGAAGTGGTCAGCAACGGCAATGGCGGTTTCTCCATGCAGGTGCTTGACCGCGCCACAGGTGAAACCACCGTCATCAACCTCGGCACATCAGGCAATACATTCTGATCCGCTACTGATGAAGGGTTTCGTCCAATGAAGATACTCACTCCCATGCTGGCCGTTGCCAGCCTGGCGCTTGCAGGCTGTGCGCCGATGGTCGCCAATACCCAGGGTCTTGAAGGGGTGCCCAGCACCTTGATGCCAAGAACCGCCACCTATCAAGACCTGATCAGTCTGCCGCCTCCCGCCGGGCGTATTCCGGTCGCCATCTATGACTTCCGTGACCAGACGGGCCAGTACCGGCCTGCCCCTGCCAGTACCTTCTCTACGGCGGTCACCCAGGGTGGCGCCGCCATGCTGAGCGCCGCATTGTCGGACTCCGGCTGGTTCATCCCACTCGAGCGCGTGGGACTGCAGAACCTGCTGACAGAGCGCAAGATCATCCGCGCCAACATGGAGCGCACGGGACAGAATGATCTTGCCGCGTTGCAAGCCGCCAACCTGCTGTTCGAGGGTGGCATCATTGCCTTTGACTCCAATGTCAGAACAGGCGGGGCGGGCGCGGAATACTTCGGGATCGGCGCCTCTGGTCAGTATCAGGTGGACCAGGTGACGGTCAATCTGCGCGCTGTCGATATCACCACGGGGCAGGTCATCGCCAACGTCAATACCAGCAAGACGATCTACTCACGCGAGCTGAGGGCGGGCGTCTATCGCTTCATCGATTTCAGTCGCTTGCTGGAGATGGAAGCGGGGTATACCAGCAATGAACCCGTACAGATGGCGGTCATGTCCGCCATCGAATCTGCCGTGATTCACTTGATTGCGCAAGGCGTCGAACGCCAGCTCTGGGTTCTCCAGGACCCGGACAGCCTTCAGACATCAGAGCTGATGGATTACCTGCAAGCCCCGACCCCGATGTTGTAGAGCCAGCCCACATTCAAGACCCCGTAGAGAGCATCTTGGTATTCGCGGTGTTTATCTTTCCCTCAAAAGGCAGTCACCTCACAAGAGGTGGCTGCCTTTTTTCGTGTCTGCGCAAAACATAAGAAATAAATAAAACAACAAAGCATGAAATATCATGCGCCTAATACCGTCAACAGTAATACCTCCCTGAACGGTGCTGAAAATCTGGCCACCCTTTGTCATTACTCACCGCTATTGGGCAAGACATTATAAGTAGCAAGCTCTAGCCCTCATAAACCCGAAAAGGACTGATGGTGATGGCCTCGATAAAGACCAATAGTTAGAGCACTTAGACGGTCACCTGGATGGACTCACGCCATGGCTTCGGCAAAGCATCAACAAAGAAGAATGCTACAGGCCTGCCTTTTCTTCTCATCACTGACATTCAGCTTGTGGGTGTTGGCCAATGACCTGGCGACCACCTCCGAATTGGGAAGCAGCCACTCAGTGGCCGTCATCGAGCAATCTGGCACGTACAACACAGCGATGATCGCTCAGCATGGCAATGGCAACGCCTCATTGATTGACCAGAGCGGTGCCCTGAATGAAGCAGGTGTCGATCAATATGGCAATGGAAACACGGCATACACGCTGCAAGAGGGTGCCCTGCATGAAGCCAGCATTCTTCAGCATGGCCAATATCATGATGCGCTGATCATTCAGCAAGGTGTTGGGCAAAGCGCCAGCATTCAGCAGACAGGCATCGGGGGAAGCGCCACGCTTCTACAACAGGCCAGTAGTCAGGTACCGGCAAGTATCACTCAATATTCACGGGGCCATATGCGTGTCCAGGTCATACAACAGTGATCTTTACCACGATGGCTCGCATGACATCGCTCTATGACGATGATGCTTGTGAAGGTGGTGGCTGAATATTCGCTTTCGTCGAATCGACAATATGGATTTTGCTTAGCCAGGAGGTGTTCTCGCTTTCATGTAGTCAAAAGTCCTGCATGACGAACACAACCTTCTGGAAAGGGCACAAAAGAGCAGTAGCAGTACAACATGATGTCGCGGATCACGAAAAACCAGACCGTCATCATGTCAGGGGATGCACGACCAGAAGAAAATCAATAATAAAAACACAACTCAAAAAACGATCTACACAAGGGAACAAACCATGAAAATCCAAATGAGCTTGCTGGCTGCCGCTGTCGCTTTCTCTTCACATGCGATGGCAGTGGACAATGCTTCCGACATCGATCAGACCGGTTTCGCCAATGGCGCGACGGTCACCCAAGGTGATCGCAATGGAAACCCGTTCAACGCCGGAGAGCATACCAGTGATATTGACCAGACAGGGGCCTTCAACGGCGCCACTGTCTACCAGAGCGGCGTCGCGAGCATTGCCAGTGTCAACCAGCAAGGCCTGGCCAATATGGCGGATGTCCTGCAGAGGGGGCAGGCACAGATAGCAACTGTCTACCAGGATGGCCGCCGCAACCACGCTGATGTCGACCAGAAAAGCTTCAAGAACACGGCCACCATCACCCAGGAAGGCCTGCGCAACAACTCCGTCTCCAAGCAAGGCGATAGCGGCCCGAACTCAAGTGGTCGTTTCAATGAGTTGACCGTGACCCAGACAGGCGCCTTCAACTCGTCCATTGCCACGCAAAGCGGTAGTCACGAGAAAGCGACCGTGACCCAGATGGGCCTCGGCCATGATTCGGATGTCGAACAGAGCGGTGACTACAACGTCGCTTCCGTCAGCCAGAGCGGCATCTACCATGACTCCAGCGTGTTACAGAGCGGGAAGTACAGCAAGGCACGTGTCATGCAGACGGGGGCCTTCAGTGACTCGGACATCGCACAATCCGGCAAGCATCAGCGAGCTCGTGTCATGCAAAGCGACAAGTCACACGATTCCGATATCAATCAGGCGGGTGGCTACAACCGTGCCAGCGTATCTCAGTCTGACTTCCACAATGACTCCGAGATAGACCAGTACGGTTACGGTAACCGTAGCATGGTCATTCAGAGCGGTGCCTTCAATGATTCTGATATCAAGCAGGCTGGCCTGGGCAATCTGGCCATGACTGAGCAAAGCGGCTTCAACAACGATGCCAATGTCACGCAGGTTTGGGCGGTTGATAACGAGTCCTATATTACCCAGACCGGTTACAACGACAGTGCGACCGTGCTGCAGGTAGGCGGACATAACGAATCCACCATTCTGCAGCAGGCTGGCGGCTTCATGAGCTTTGCGCCGAATACTGCCAATGTGACGCAGACTGGTTTCACCAACTCTTCCACCATCACCCAGACTGGCGGTGGCAACGTAGCCAACGTGATGCAGTACTGATCACGCCCCAGCCAGGATGTCTTACAGAACCCCGCGCAAGCGGGGTTTTTCGTTTTTCCGCTCGGTGGATCCCCATAATGAAAAAGGCCGCTGACAGGGTTGTCAGCGGCCTTCCAGTACCAGCCGCGAAACATCTATCGCAGCGGCAAGTTACTTCTTTGGCGGTGTCACGACATTCTCCGGGAAGGACTTGCGATAACTCTCAAGGCTTTCATCCACCATCTGACGGCCCTTGCTGACCTGCTTGTTACCGCTGGCGATCCGCGCCTTGCCCTTCTTGATCTGACCATTGCCCTTGTCGATCAGCGCCTGGCCCTTGGCGATATTGGATTCGCCATCATTGACCAGATTCTCACCACTGACGATCTGCTTCTCACCCGCGGCCACCAGAGACTTGCCGCTCTCCCAATTATCGGCCAGCTGATCACGCACCTTGGCGACGGCCTTGGCTTCCTCAGCCTGACCGCGCATGAGATCAGCGGTTGTCGGCTGGCTGGAGCAGCCCGCGAGCAGTGCCAGACTGATGGCAGCGGCGGCGGTATTTACGCATTGTTGGCGCATGATATTTCCTTTCCAGATGCATAGCTTCCCAACCAAAGCCAAGGCTCACTCGGGAGCGCACTATGCAATACAAAAAAGGGCATGGCGGTCATTCCGCCATGCCCCATGACAACGATCGCTCGTCTCAATGCAGCCTGAGCTGCTCACGAATCAGGCGAGCCAAGGTGACATTGGCGTTGGGCGCTGTCGTGTCGATATGGACCAGCTGACCATGCTCTTCTGGCGCAAATGGCTCGCGATTGGCCAATTGCTTGTCGAGCACTTCCAGACCCGCTTCGGAAGCCTCGCCACTGCGCTGACTACGCTTGATGATGCGCTTGCGCAGCGTCTCGTCATCGGCCTCGAAGCTGATCATCAGCACCGGCAGGCCACGGGCTTCTGCCTCATGACGCAGGCGATCACGCTGCACCTTCTTCAGGCAGGTGGCATCGATGCAGACGGGGATGCCCGATTCCAGCAGCGTGGCTGACAGATTCGAGAGTCGCTCGTAGGTCGCATGGGTGGCCTGGGGGGTATAGATGCCGCCATTGAGCCCGGACTCGGTATCGGCATCCGCCGCAAAGCCATACAGACGCTTGCGCTCCACATCGCTGCGAATGCGTACACCGCCCAGTTCACGCACCATCTCTTCGGTGAAGCGACTCTTGCCACTGCCGGAGACACCCACACCGATGATCATGTAAGGGAAGCGGATCTCGCTATAGCGCTCCGCCAGCCCGATATAGCGCTCGTACTCGGCCAGCACATCGGCGCGATCCGCTTCACACAGGTCAGGCTGGTGATAGCGAATCATCGCCACCTTGGCCCGGATCAGTGCGCGATAGATCTTGTAGTACGGCAGCAGACGCACCAGCGAGTAATCGCCGGAGAGCTCGAGATAACGGTTGAGCGCATGATGGGCAAAGGCCTGCTCATCACGCGCTTCGAGATCCATCACCAGGAAGGCCAGGTCACAACCGACATCATTCCAGCGCAATTCTTCATTGAACTCGATGCCGTCAAACAGCAGGGCACGGCCTTCATGGCGCACGGCGTTACCCAGATGGATATCGCCATGAGTCTCACGCACGAAGCCTTCCTGCCAGCGACGCTCGAACTCGGGATTGAGGCGCTGGAAGGTCTCTTCGGTCCACTGCTTGAGCAGCGCGAGTCGCTTGATGGCCTCGGCATCATCACCGAGGCGCGGACGAATCAGCTCGAACTCGTTGTCGATGGTACGACTGACCATCTGCGGGCTACCCAGCTCGCTATCGCCCTGGATGCGCTCGGCCTGCTCGTGGAAGGCCACCAGCTGGTCGACCAGATCGTCCAGCAATTCCAGCGACAGCTCGCCACTGGCCTGCAGGGCGCTGAACAGATGGCGATTGGAGAATTGGCGCATCTTGACCGCGTACTCGAAGACAGCACTGTCGTCTCCGATGCGCGGAGCCTCGGGCGTGCCCGAGATCGCCACGGTATCCAGGTACAGCGTCGGTGCCAGACGGCGGTTGAGGCGCACTTCCTGTTCACACAGGAGCTTGCGGCGCTCAAGGGTCGAGAAATCCAGGAAGCTGCCGAAATCCAGCGGCTTCTTGATCTTGTAGGCGTAGTCGCCGGTCAGCACGATCCACGAGATATGCGTCTCGTGCACTTCGATATCCTTCACGGGGTGATCGAAGCAATCGGCTGTGTGAAGGGCTCGAATCAAGGCCTGGCTCAAGGTCATCTCCGCTAAGGCAAGCTGGCTATAAGGTCATTAGCGCAATCGCTATCGTTGGCGACAAGTGTACCGGATGGCAGCCCGCCCGGCAGCCTGCCGAGCGGGTTCCTGTCTGCGTTGGCCAACCCGCGGACTCAGGTACTGTCTTGCGTCGCACTCAGTTCGATGCGGACATCTGCGCAAAGACCCGCTCGGCCGCATCCAGCGTGGCCTGGATATCAGCATCGGTATGCGCCGCGGACATGAAGCCGGCTTCATAGGCGGACGGCGCCAGATAGACACCTTCGGCGAGCATCGCGTTGAAGAAGGTCACGAAATCCTGCTGACGGCAGCGCGTGGCGGAGGCGAAATTGCTGACCTCTGCGTCATCGGTGAAGAAGACACCGAACATGCCACCGGCATGCTGGGTAATCAGACGGATGCCTGCCGCCTTGGCACGGCTTTCCAGGCCTTCACACAGCATCTCGACCTTGCGTGAAAGCTCGGCGTGGAAGCCGGGCGCCTTGAGCTTGCGCAGCAGCGCGACGCCAGCGGCCATCGCCAGCGGATTGCCTGCCAGCGTCCCGGCCTGGTAGACCGGCCCCAGCGGCGAGAGGTGGTGCATGATCTCGCGCTTGCCGCCGAAGGCACCCACCGGCATGCCGCCGCCGACGATCTTGCCCAGGCAGGTCAGGTCCGGCGTGATGCCGTAATGCGCCTGAGCGCCACCCAGGGCGACACGGAAGCCCGTCATCACCTCATCGAGGATCAGCACGCTGCCGTGGGCATCGCACACTTCACGCAGGCTTTCGAGGAAGCCCGGAACCGGCGGGATGCAGTTCATGTTGCCGGCGACCGGCTCGACGATGATACAGGCGATCTCGTCACCCAGCTCGGCGAAGCAACGACGCACGCCCTCGGCGTCGTTGTAGTCCAGCGTGATGGTGTGCTCGGCCAGCGAGGCCGGCACGCCCGGGGAGCTGGGCTCGCCATGGGTCAGCGCGCCGGAGCCGGCCTTGACCAGCAGCGAGTCGGAGTGACCGTGATAGTTACCCTCGAACTTGACGATCTTGTCGCGGCCGGTGAAACCCCGCGCCAGGCGGATCGCCGACATGGTGGCTTCGGTGCCGGAGTTGGTCATGCGCACCATGTCGAGGCTCGGCAGCATCTCGCAGATCAGCTCGGCCATCTCGGACTCGATCTCGGTGGGCGCACCGAAGGACAGACCACTCTCGAGACGCTCGCGCACGGCGCTGAGCACATCTTCATCGGCGTGGCCGGTGATCATCGGCCCCCAGGAACCGACGTAATCGATATAGCGCGTGTTCTCCACATCGAACAGATACGCGCCCTTGGCATGGTCGATGAACACCGGCGGACGATGCAGCCCCTTGAAGGCGCGGACCGGCGAATTGACGCCACCTGGAATATGACGGCTGGCGCGTTCGAACTGGGCAGCGGACGTGGTCATGACATACCTCTTGATAAGCGGCGAGCGGCCATCGGCCGCGAAAATGGAGAAAAGGGGGATCAGACACAAAGACGCTGTGGATAACGTGAATGCAGCTTGTCCACAGGCGATGAAACGGCCCGATAGCCTCGGGGCGGCAAGGGGGTGTGGATAACCCGAATGCCATCGATGGCGACAGCTTAACGCGACTCACGGGTGAGTTGCAGCCGCGCGAGCGCAAGGGGTGCCGGCATCGAAAGGGGCAATAGCGCTATCGCCAGGGCAGAAACTGGGCCTCAGGCAGCGCGCCTTTTCGCCCACGCTGCTGGCCATCGACGAGACTCTGCCAGGTGGCCTGCTGGGCAGCCTGCCATGCCGATGGCAACGCCATGCCGCGCGCCAGACGCACCGCCAGGTGCGAGGCCAGCGTGCAGCCGCTGCCATGGAAGCTGCCCGTCAGTCGCGGGCAGTCCAGTGCGAGCGTGGCGTGGTCACGGCGATACAGACGATGGATCACCGACGGCTCAGCCAGCGAATCAGTATCGCGCTCGACAGGATCAGTACCGGTGACCAGCACGGCCCCGGCACCTGCCGCCAGCAGATGCTCGGCAAGTCGGCCGTCGCCCGTCCCCGTGGGGCAGGCCGCCAGCCGCGCAAGCTCCGCGC
>NZ_CFDJES010000002.1:8681-31069 GCF_983723665.1 Cobetia sp.
AGTCGGCCGTCGCCCGTCCCCGTGGGGCAGGCCGCCAGCCGCGCAAGCTCCGCGCGGTTGGGCGTGAGCACATCCACATGCGGCAGCAAGCTCTCACGCGCCTGATGGATCAGCGACTCGGTGGAAAGCTCCAGCCCGCCGCCCGCCTTGAGCACCGGGTCCCACACCACGGGCAGCCCCGGCCAGCGCTGCTGGAGTTCCTCGATCAGCGTCACGCACGCCGTGAGCGCCGCTTCGCTGGCGAGCAGACCGATCTTGAGCGCGCCCGGGCGGAAGTCCTCACACAGGGTGCGGGCCATGGCGAGCATCGACTCGCCCGATTGCGGGATCACCGCCTGCACATTGCAGGAGTTCTGCACCGTCAGTGCCGTCGGCACCGTCAGCGCCCAGCCGCCACCGGCGCGGATCGCCTCGCTGTCGGCGATCAGACCCGCGCCGCCACTGGGATCATGCCCCGCCAATACCAGCACGTAGGGCAGTTGCGCTGAGCACTCGGTCATGGCTGAACCATCCCTCAGAACGGTTTGACGATGACGCAGATGACGATCACCACCAGCATCAGCACCGGCACTTCATTGAAGAAGCGGAAGTAGCGCGAGGTTCTCTTGCAGGTATCGGCGGCGAACTGCTTCAGATACAGGCCACAGGCATGGTGATAACCGACCAGCAGCACGACCATGGTCAGCTTGAGGTGCATCCAGCCCATGCTCATGAAGCTCGGCACCAGCGCCAGCAGCCAGATCCCCAGCACCAGGGTCGCGATCATCGACGGCATCATGATGCCGCGATAGAGCTTGCGCTCCATGGTCTTGAAGTACTCGATGGCCTTGTGGTCGCCGGCATCACGCGCCTGGGCGTGATAGACGTACAGCCGGGGCAGATAGAAGAGGGCAGCAAACCAGCACACTACGGCAATCAGATGGAAAGCCTTGATCCACAGATACATGAGGGAGCTCCGTCAGTCAGGGTCGGGAAGGTCAGAAAGTGGACGCGCGGATGATGCAATCGGATCGCCACGATGGCATGTGGCACCGCCAAGGCCCATGCGGTATGCGGTCGCGGCAGGCGCGCGCAGAGCGAATTCACGCCTGAGAAGCAGGTGCCACGCCACGCTTCAGGGCGTATAGCGATAGTAGCTCTCTATTGCATCCCGCGTGATGATACCTGAAATCTTGCGAATCATCGGTGCCGTGGTGTGCTCGACATAGAGGGCATCGACATCGCTGGGCAGCAGCCGCTCATAGGCCTCGGACAAGGTAGCCTGCAGGTGGATGGGCGCGAGATCCAGACGCTGAGCGGGGATCTCGAGCAGGTCGAGCTCCTCCTGCTCCCGCCAGTGCTCATCCATCAGCACACGCACCAGATCCGCCGCCGGCAGCGCGACCATCGGCTTTTCCGGCGTCGAGCGCGTGACCACCAGCCAGACCGGCTTGCTGTCGAGCAGGGCGCGAGCACGTTCACGCGTGATGCGGCGCGGCACGCTGACCAGCGAGCGCTCCATCACCGCCGGCACCGCCACCCGCGACAGCGCCTGCATCAATGGCTGCTGGAGCGGATGCAGGCCCTGCGCCGTCAGCGTCGAGATGAAGAAGCCCTGGCAGTGGCACAGCTGGCGACAGGTCAGGCCTGCCACCACCACCGCCAGCATGCCGGGCAGGATGATATTCGGCGAATGCGTCAATTCGAGCAGTGCCATCAGGGCGGCCAGTGGCGCCTGAAGCACCGCGCCCATCATCGCCGCCATGCCGAGCAGGGCGTAAAGCGCGATGTCCGAGGCCTGGTCCGGCAACAGCCAGCCGCCCAACATGCCCATCAAGGCCCCGGCAGCGGCGCCCGCCACCACCACCGGGCCGATGATGCCGATCGGCACGCCACAGGCCACGCATAGTGCCGACAGCACCAGCTTGCCGATCACCAGCGCCAACAGGATATCCAGCGCCAGCTGGCCGTCGAGCAACTGGGCCAGGCTGTCATAGCCGATGCCTTGCACCTGGGGATACCACCACGCCACGGCGGCCGTCGAGACCCCGACCAGCGCCATGCGCATCCCCCATGACAGGTGTGCCACGCGCGCCTGCTGACGCGCCAGATGCACGAAGCCCCCCGCCAGCAGGCCGATGACCAGCGCCGTGACGATGACCCAGGGCAGGTCGAGCAGGGAATGCAGCAGCAGAGACGGCACCGCGAAGGCCGGTGCCGAGCCGTAGACCATCTGCGTGACCACCGCGCCGGTGGTCGAGGCCAGAATCACCGGCATGAAGCCTATCAGGGTGTACTCCATCATCACCACTTCCATGGCGAAGATGACCCCTGCGATCGGCGTATTGAAGGAGGCGGAGATGCCCGCCGCGGTGCCACAGGCGACCAGCACGCGCAGGCTGTTGTTGGGCAGCTTGAGGCGCTCGCCGATCCAGCTCGAGGCACCGGCGCCCAGGTGGATCGCCGGGCCTTCACGCCCCGCCGACAGGCCGCCGAGCACGCTCACGACCCCGACCACGACCTGATTGAGCCAGGCACGCAGCGGCATCTTGCCCTGATGGTAGGTCAGGCGCTCGATGACATGACCGATGCCCAGCTTGCGCTGCGCCGGATGCTGTCGCCCCAGCACGATGCCGATCACCAGCACCGCCAGCAGCGGCAGCGAGGCGCGCACCCAGGGGGCAAGCCCCTCGAAGTTCTCCGGATTGTCATCGGGCATGAAGCCCAGGGCACCGGCGCTCAACAGCAGGCGGAAACCGACCATCAATGAGCCGGTCAGCAGCCCTGCCACCAGCCCCAGCAGACACAGTTGCGGGAGTGCATCGACCGCCGCCAGCTTGCGCCGAAAATTGTCGAGACTGGGACGAGGCAGATGCGGACGCGTCAGGCGTGACACTCACGACTCCTTGAAGGCACTGGCAATGACAGAGGACATCCATGTCGGCAGCGCATTACTGCCCGCCTGACACCTGTGTATCATATCGATTGCGAACCGTCGCGACCGTGCGCAATCCGACAACCTCGGCACAGCATGGCGCAACGCCTGTCTCGCGCACAGGCCACCAAAGGTCGCAGCAGCAGATCGGACACAAGATTACATCTCGCATCAACAGGACACCGCCCGAAGGCGGGGAGGCAGCATGATCAAGGTAGGTATCGTCGGCGGCACCGGTTACACCGGAGTGGAACTCCTCAGGCTCCTGGCCAGCCACCCGCAGGTGGAAGTGACCGTGATCACCTCGCGAAGCGAGAAGGGCGTGCGTGTCGACGAGATGTACCCCAATCTGCGCGGCCACTACGACACCCTCGCGTTCAGCGAGCCGGATGCCGAGGTGCTGGCCGCCTGTGACGCCGTATTCTTCGCCACGCCTCACGGTGTCGCTCACGCCCTGGCCGGCGATCTGCTGGCACGCGGCACGCGTGTCATCGACCTGTCCGCGGACTTCCGCATCAAGGACGCCGACGTCTGGGCCGAGTGGTATGGCCAGCCGCATGGCGCGCCGGAGCTGCTCGGCGAGGCCGTCTACGGCCTGCCGGAAGTCAATCGCGATGCCATCCGCGAAGCGCGCCTGATCGCGGTGCCGGGCTGCTACCCGACCTCCGTGCAGCTGGGGCTGATCCCGCTGCTGGAAGCTGGCCTGATCGAGACCGACAACATCATCGCCGACTGCAAGTCCGCCGTCTCCGGCGCGGGTCGCGGTGCCAAGGTCGGCTCGCTGCTGTGTGAAGCCGGCGAGTCCATGAAGGCCTACGGCGCCTCCGGCCATCGTCACCTGCCGGAAATCACCCAGGGGCTGGACCTGGCAGCCGGCAGCGCGGTCGGCCTGACCTTCGTCCCGCACCTGACGCCGATGATCCGCGGCATCCACTCCACCCTCTATCCGCGTCTGAGCGGCTTCAGCGGCACGCTGGAAGATCTGCAGGCGCTGTTCGAGCAGCGCTACGCCGATCACCCCGCCGTCGATGTCATGCCGCTGGGCAGCCATCCGGAGACGCGCAGCGTGCGTGGCACCAACCTGTGCCGCATCGCCCTGCATCGTCCGGGCAACGGCGACACCCTGGTGGTGCTGTCGGTGATCGACAACCTGGTCAAGGGCGCATCAGGTCAGGCCATCCAGAACCTCAACCTGATGTTCGGTCTCGATGAGATGATGGGGATCGGCGCGCCGGCGATGATGCCCTGAACCGCCAGCGTACGCCCGCAAGGCAGCACGTCAGACAAAGTTGACCCTTTTGCTCGGATATAGGGATAATAGGCGTCATTCCGTTCTCTATACCGTGCCGGGCGCTGTCTCCAGCGTCCGGCCTCCGACTCCTTCCAGGAGGCCCGCATGAGCGAAGCACAAAGCTTCATCCCCACGCCGTTGTACCTGTCCGAGCGCGCCAGTGCCCGGATTGCAGCGCTGCGCGCGGAAGAAGCCAACCCGGAGCTGCGTCTCAGGGTCTACGTCACTGGCGGCGGCTGTTCCGGCTTCCAGTACGGTTTCGATATCGCCACCGATCTGGCCGATGACGACACCGTGGTCGAGCTGGGCGAAGCCGCCATCGTGATCGACCCGCTGTCCTACCAGTATCTGGTCGGCTCGACGATCGACTATGAGGAAGGTCTGGCGGGCGCCCGCTTCATGATCCAGAACCCCAATGCCACCAGCACCTGTGGCTGCGGGTCTTCCTTCATGGTCTGATCATTGAGGGTCTGACCAGTGAGCGTCTGACCTTCGGGGCTGACAGGCCCGCACACGACATTGGCGCCTTGCTGACGCCTGATCGCCCCCTACCGGTTCCCGGTAGGGGGCGATTTTTTTTCGTCATCTCAGTGGCTTGCAAGCTTCCCTTCGCCGCATGGCAGCAGCGGGAGACTTGACGGGGTCCGGTGTGCTCGTCAATCTAAAAACGCTATACATCCTAAAATCTAAATATAAAGAGGAATGTAAAATGCGCAGATCTCACCTGCTGGCCTCTCTCTCTGGCCTCGCGGCCGCCACCTTCATGGCCAGCGCTGCCCATGCCGTCACCCTCAAGGCGGCGACCGACCCGAGCTTCGTGCCCTTCGAGATGCTCGACCAGGAAAGCGGCGAGATGGTCGGCTTCGATATCGACATCCTCAATGCCATCGGCGAGCGCGCCGGCTTCGATATCGACCTCAAGACCATGGACTTCAATGGCATCATCCCGGCCGTACAGACCGGTAGTGTCGATGTCGCCATCGCCGGCATCACCATCACCGAGGCGCGCGAGAAGATCGTCGACTTCACCGATCCCTACTATGACTCCGGCCTGCAGATTCTGACCTCGGCCAACAACGGCGACATCGAGGATATCGAGGGCCTGGAAGGCAAGAAGATCGGCACCAAGATCGGCTCCACCAGTTACGACTACCTCACCGCCAACCTTGGTGACTCCACCATCACGCCTTACCCGGGCAGCGCCGACATGTACATGGCCCTGATGTCCGGCAGCGTCGATGCCGTCTTCTACGATGCCCCCAACGTCGGCTACTTCGCCAAGACCAAGGGCAATGGACGCGTCAAGACGGTGGGGCCGCTCTATGAGGGCCAGCAATACGGCATCGCCTTCACCGAAGGCAGCGAGTGGACCGAGGCCGCCAACAAGGCGCTGGCCGAGATGAAGTCCGATGGCAGCTATGCCGAGATCTACCAGAAGTGGTTCGGCGCCATGCCCGGCGACAGCCAGTAAGCCACTTTCGACTCGCCTCAGACGCCCCACGTCGCGTAGTGCAGATCATCATCACGACATTTCGGCAGCGACAGCCTGCCGGAATGTCGGTCGTCTCGAACCTCCGGCGCGCCCAGCAGCGCATGAGAGGTTCGTGCCAAGGAGCCCCCCGTGGACGTTCAGTTCCAGTTTGATTGGCAGGCCGCACTCAATTCGGTGCCCTACCTGCTCGAGGGCATTCCCTGGACCCTCGCCATTTCCTTCGGTGGCCTCGCCATCGGCTTCGTGCTCGGCATCCTGTTCGGACTGCTGAGCCTGTCTCCCAGCCGCATCCTGCGCTGGGTCGCCACCGCCTATATCGAGATCTTCCGTGGCACCCCGGTGCTCGTCCAGGTGCTCTTCATCTTCTATGGCCTGCCGCAGATCATCGGTGGCCCCATCGATGCCCTGACCGCCGGCATCGCCGCGATCGCCTTGAACTCGGCCGCCTATATCTCGGAAATCGTGCGCGGTGGCGTGCAGTCCATCGCCCGTGGCCAGCGGGAAGCCGGCCTGTCACTCGGCCTCTCCACCCCGCAGACCTTCCGCTATGTCATCTGGCCTCAGGCGCTGCGCCGCATGATTCCCGCGCTGGGTAACCAGGGCATCGTCTCGATCAAGGACACCTCGCTGTTCTCGGTGATCGGCGTCGGTGAGCTGGTGCGTCAGGGGCAGATCTACATCGCCACGACCTTCAATGCGCTGGAAACCTACTTCATGGTCGCGCTGCTGTATCTGGTGATCACCCTCAGCCTGTCATTTGGCTTGCGGATGCTCGAGCGCCGCGGGTTGGTGGGCCAATGATGTCTCTCTGCCCCCCACGCGCGACGGATATAGCCGCGCCCTCTCACCTTCAGCCTGATCTCATTTCTCTGACGACCTTCCGGCATGCAGCGCCGGTTCGGAGCGCCCCATGACTGCCATCGTGAAGATGCACAAGCTCAACAAGCATTTCGGCAGCCTGCATGTCCTCAAGGACATCGAGCTCGAGGTCGCCCAGGGGGAGGTGGTGGTGATCATCGGGGCCAGTGGCTCCGGCAAGTCGACACTGATTCGCTGCGTGAACGGCCTGGAAGAGTTTCAGGACGGCAACATCGAGGTGGATGGGCATTCGCTGATCCCCCACGGCAAGAGCCACAGGGCGCTCAAGGCGATACGCACCGAAGTCGGCATGGTCTTCCAGCAGTTCAACCTCTTCCCGCACATGAGCGTGCGTGACAACGTCAGCCTGGCCCCCATCAAGGTGCGCGGCACCTCACGACCGGCGGCCGAGCAGCAAGCCGATACGCTGCTCGAGCGGGTCAATATTCTCGAGCAGGCCGACAAGTACCCGGGGCAACTCTCCGGCGGCCAGCAGCAACGCGTGGCCATTGCCCGCTCATTGGCGATGGAACCGCGCCTGATGCTGTTCGATGAGCCCACCTCGGCACTGGACCCGGAAATGATCGGCGAGGTGCTCGATGTCATGCGCAAGCTGGCCCGCGAAGGCATGACGATGATGATCGTCACCCATGAAATGAGTTTTGCCCGTGAAGTGGCAGACCGGGTGGTGTTCATCCATCAGGGCAGCATCGTCGAGGAAGGCACGCCAGAGCAGGTCTTCGATACGCCGCAACATCCACGCACCCAGAGCTTCCTGGCCCGCGTACTGTCCCACTGAGCGCCTTCCACAAGGCTCGCTGAGCCACTGGTCAGACAAGCGTTGAGCACGTGAAGACCCTACCCGCTGCCATGCGTGCAGCGGGCATGCCCCGACCGTCAGGTCGGGGCATTTTTTTTGTCCTCAGAGGCCCTCGCGAGCCCTGCGGATCGCCAAACGATGAAAAATCTTCTCCCTCCACGCCATCTGTCGGCATTTCGAGAAGAAAAAAACGAATTTTTTTGGCCCCAGCCACCCCCTTGCCAGGTCACGCAAACACGCCTTGGCGCTCGAACGAATGACGCTTTCCCCGCCAGGCAGTCCTCGCTGAGGCGTCGCTTTAGCGTGTGAAAAACAGGGATAAATCAGGGGCCTAGCCGGAAAACCACACGAGGATAACGTGCACCGTGAGCCGCTGGGACAGCGTTCAGGCAGTCTCAGCGGCCGACACGGGCAAAACAAGCGAAAAAGTATCCACAGGCTGGGGCGTGTAACGTCATTGGCACCATTGGCGAGGGCTGTAGCCATTCACGCACCACTTATCCCATGACTGTCTACAGCCTTGGGCAGCGCAGGAAATCGACATTTGCCTCTGTGGACATTTTCCGGCATTATCCGCGGCCTTCTTGCCGTCAGACCATGCAGCACTAGGGGTTGTGGGTAACAACGCCACTTGTGCACAGCAGGGCAGAAAAGTCGGGTACCAGCTCGGTATGAATCAGGGGATAATCGGGGCTGTGGACAAGGCCGCATTTCATCCACAGGAAGCGACCGGTGGCGTCCTCAGGTACTCCGCATTTTCTCCCCAACTATATCAACATCGTAAGCTTTTGATTTGTAACGGATAAAGTCGATTTCCCACTGATTTTGTCCACAACAGTAGTTACAACATCAACAGAACCCCTTTTTCTTTTCTTTATATAATCTTGTTATCCGGAAACCCGAAGGACGGACCGAGACCTCACGATCGACCTGACGTGAACTCGCCGAATCCGAAGTGTTCGGGATAACGAACGGCTGTCTGGGTAGCGCATCCCTCGCCGGAAAATCGACGCGTCGTATCCGCAAGACTCGTGAATCGCCGCGGCGTGGATTGATGCCCCAGAAGAAACAACCCGGGCATTCGCTCATGGCCTGCCAGGGCAAGGCGCTGTGGAAAACTCCTGACGCTTACCCACAGGCGGTTTATACTGTGCGGCCCGGACGTCATCCTGCTGGCTTGCAAGCTCCCTCACCGGTCGAGCACATGCCTTCGGCGACGGACATCATTCGCCATGCCGTCTGGCAGTCCTTGATTCATCCAGGCATCGATTCATCGCCCTGCCTGGCCGATTTGCCTGCTTCGCCAACCAGCGAACAGCGCTTCACCCAAGTTTCGTGATACCCCGAGGTGCCAACGTGGATTACCCGAACCGCTTTGACGTGATCGTCATCGGCGGCGGTCATGCCGGTACGGAAGCCGCACTGGCTGCTGCCCGCATGGGCCGTCAGACCCTGCTGCTGACCCATAACATCGAGACGCTGGGCCAGATGTCCTGCAATCCCGCCATCGGCGGGATCGGCAAGAGCCATCTGGTCAAGGAGATCGATGCGCTGGGCGGTGCCATGGGCCTGGCCACCGACATGGCGGGTATCCAGTTCCGTACCCTGAATGCCCGCAAGGGGCCGGCAGTGCGTGCCACTCGCGCACAGGCTGACCGGGCGCTGTACAAGGCCGCGATCCGCAACGTGCTGGAAAACCAGCCGAACCTGACGCTGTTCCAGCAGGGTGCGGAAGACCTGATCGTCGAAGGCGAGACCGTGCGGGGTGTCGTCACCCAGACCGGGATCCGCTTCCACGCCACCACGGTGGTGCTGGCGACCGGGACCTTCCTCGGCGGCGTGATCCACATCGGCCTGGACAACCATGCCGGTGGCCGTGCCGGTGATCCGCCCGCCAATGGCCTGGCATCGCGTCTGCGTGAACTGCCGTTCCGGGTCGATCGCCTCAAGACCGGCACCCCGCCGCGCATCGATGCCAAGAGCGTCGACTTCAGCAAGATGGAAGCCCAGCCGGGCGACACGCCGCGTCCGGTGATGTCCTACATGGGCAGCCGTGAGATGCAGCCGGAGCAGGTCAACTGCTACATCACGCACACCAACGAGCGCACTCACGAGATCATCTTCGCCAATCTCGACCGCTCGCCGATGTATTCCGGCGTCATCGATGGCATCGGGCCGCGTTACTGCCCGTCCATCGAGGACAAGGTGCATCGCTTCGCCGACAAGAACAGCCACCAGGTCTTCATCGAGCCGGAAGGCCTGAATACCCATGAGCTGTATCCCAACGGCATCTCCACCTCGCTGCCCTTCGATACGCAGCTCGAGGTGGTGCGCTCGATCCGTGGCATGGAGAACGCGCACATCACGCGTCCCGGCTACGCCATCGAGTACGATTTCTTCAATCCCCAGGACCTGCATCACTCCTTGGAGACGCGTTTCATCAAGAACCTGTACTTCGCCGGTCAGATCAACGGCACCACCGGCTATGAAGAAGCCGGTGCCCAGGGGCTGCTGGCGGGCGTCAATGCCGCCTTGCGCGCCACTGACGACGAGTCCTGGCATCCGCTGCGTGACGAGGCCTATACCGGTGTAATGGTCGATGACCTGATCACCCTCGGCACGCGCGAGCCGTACCGCATGTTCACCTCGCGTGCCGAATATCGCCTGCTGCTGCGTGAGGACAATGCCGATCTGCGTCTGACCGCCAAGGGTCGCGAGCTGGGCCTGATCGATGACGCCCGCTGGGAAGCCTTCGATCGCAAGCGTGAAGCCATCGCCCGCGAGACCGCGCGTCTCGAGAGCACCTGGCTGACGCCGAAGAGCCCGGAGCTGGCCCCGTTGAGCGACAAGCTCAGCTCGCCGCTCAAGCGCGAAGCCAGCCTGATGGAGCTGCTCAAGCGTCCGGAGCTCGAGTATCCGGATGTGGCAGGCCTGAAAGGGGAAGGGGTCGACGACTGGCGCATCGCCGAACAGGTACAGATCACTGCCAAGTACGCAGGCTATATCCAGCGTCAGCAGGAAGAGATCGACCGCCTGCGTCGTCACGAGCACACCGAACTGCCGACCAGCCTCGACTATGATTCCGTCGATGGTCTCTCCAACGAGATCAAGCAGAAGCTCAACGAAGCGCGCCCGGCGACGCTGGCCCAGGCCGGTCGCATTTCCGGTGTCACGCCGGCAGCTGTCTCTATCCTGTTGATTCACTTGAAGAAGCGTCAGCTGATCAAGGCGGAGACACCCGCAGATGCCGCAACGACTGACACGGGAGTCGCGCAATGAGCCAGACGCTCAACGAGACACAGCGTGAACGTTGCGCTCAGCTGCTCAGTCGTGGTGCCAGCGCCATGGGAGTGGCGCTGAGCGAGGAACAGCACGCCCAGCTGATGACGTTGCTGGTGCTGTTGCACAAGTGGAATCGCGCCTATAACCTCACCGCGGTACGTGAGCCGGAGGCGATGGTGACTCGCCATCTGCTCGATAGCCTCAGTGTGCTGCCTTATATCAGTGGGCCACGCCTTCTGGATGTCGGCGCTGGCCCGGGCCTGCCCAGCATCGTGATCGCGATCATGCGTCCCGACATCGCCGTCGTGCCGCTGGATTCGAATGGCAAGAAGGTGCGCTTCCAGATTCAGGCCGGCCATGAACTGGGCCTCAAGAATCTGAGCCCGACCCAGGTCCGTATCGAAGCCTATGATGGCGCGCCGTTCGAGCAGATCATCTCGCGTGCCTTCGCCGATACCGATGCCTTCGTCAATCTGTCGGCGGCCGTGCTCGCCGAGGGCGGCGAATGGCTGGCCATGAAAGGGCGCATCCCCAGTGATGAGATTGCCCGCCTGCCGATGGGTGTCTCGCTGGTCGAGACATTGGTGCTGGAAGTGCCGGGCGAGGAAGGGGAGCGTCACCTTCTGCGCCTCAAGCGCGACTGATAAAGCGCCTCAAGGCGTGCGCAGGGATTGTGCCGGGCGCAAAAGGCAGGCAGCCTGATGTTTTCACGAGGGCAGATCATTGATCTGTCCTCGTGAGCATGTGGCTGGTGCCAATGGCCCCGCTTCTCAAGGAACCAAGGAAGTCGCTCGTGACCAAGATCATCGCGCTGACCAACCAGAAGGGTGGCGTCGGCAAGACCACCACTGCCGTCAATCTGGCGGCGTCGCTGGCGGCACTCGATCGCCGCGTTCTGCTGATCGATCTCGACCCGCAGGGCCATGCCACCATGGGCAGCGGCATCGACAAGC
Source organism: Cobetia sp. (assembly GCF_983723665.1). NCBI lineage: Bacteria > Pseudomonadati > Pseudomonadota > Gammaproteobacteria > Oceanospirillales > Halomonadaceae > Cobetia > Cobetia sp. The sequence goes on from NZ_CFDJES010000002.1 coordinate 20,292, forward strand.
ACGACCTCGAAGGCAGCGTGCTGGATGTGCTGCTGGGCGAACTGCGTGCCAGTGACGTGATTCTCGATTGTCCCGATGCCGGCTACGCCCTGTTGCCCGGCAATGGCGACCTTACCGCCGCCGAGGTCGATCTTCTCGGTGTCGAGGGGCGTGAGCGCCGCCTCACGGAAGCTCTGGCGCCGATCGCCGCGGAATACGACGTGGTACTGATCGACTGCCCACCCTCGCTCAACATGTTGACCGTCAATGCCCTGACCGCCGCCCATGGCGTGCTGATTCCGCTGCAGTGCGAGTTCTATGCACTGGAAGGTCTGTCAGCGCTGCTCGATACCGTCGAGCAGATTCAAGGCAACGTGAATCCGGCCCTCGACGTGTTCGGGATCGTGCGTACCATGTACGACGCTCGCAACAGTCTGACCCGCGATGTCAGCAAGCAACTTTCCGATTACTTTGGCGATACCCTGATCAAGGCGACCATTCCGCGCAACGTGCGGGTGGCGGAAGCGCCGAGCCACGGCCTGCCGGTGACCAAGTATGCGCGTCTGTCGCGTGGCAGCCAGGCCTATCGGGTGCTCGCCAAGGAATTGATTCGTCGTCTCTCGCTGTAACTTCACCGAGGAAGGTCCATGACGCGTAAGCGTGCCCTGGGAAGGGGCCTGGATGCCCTGATTGGCGCCGGAAACCGCCGCCGCCATGTCGAAGCCGATATAGAAGCTGTCGATGGCGACGCCATCGATGCGTCACCGGATGCCGCGCTGGCCGCGAATCCGGCCGCTGCCACGGCGGAATTGCCCAGCGAGCGCCTCGAGCGCTTGCCGCTCGGGCAGCTGCAGCGTGGCAAGTATCAGCCACGGCGTGACATTCAGCCGGAAGCGCTCGAGGAGCTGGCGGATTCCATCCGGGCTCAGGGCGTGATGCAGCCCATCGTGGTGCGTCCGGTGGGGGAGGGGCGCTACGAGATCATCGCCGGCGAGCGCCGCTGGCGTGCCTCGCAGCTGGCGGAGCTGGATACCATCCCCGCCGTCGTCCGCGAAGGCATCAGCGATGAGATCGCGCTCGCGCTGGCATTGATCGAGAATATCCAGCGCGAGAACCTCAATCCGGTCGAGGAAGCCCTGGCGCTCAAGCGCCTGCTCGAGGAATTCGAGCTGACCCAGCAGCAGGTGGGCGACGCGGTCGGGCGTTCACGCGCCCAGGTCACCAACCTGCTGCGGCTGCTGACGCTGGAACAGGAAGTGCAGACCCTGCTGGAGCGCGGTGAGCTCGACATGGGGCACGCGCGTGCCCTGATCGGCCTGACTCCGGCACGTCAGCGCAAGCTGGCCCATGAAGTCGTCGAGCGCGAGCTGACCGTGCGCCAGACCGAAGCGCTGGTGAAAAGCGTGCAGAAGGGTGAGCAGCCCAAGTCGGCACCGGCGCGACCGGACGCCGACATCCAGCGTCTGGAAACGCGCCTCTCGGAGCAACTGGGCGCTGCCGTCAATATCCGTCACGGCAAGAGCGGCAAGGGCAAGGTCACCATCTCCTACACCAGTCTGGATGAGCTGGACGGCATTCTCGGCCATATCCACTAGTGGGTGAGCAGGGGAGGGCTGACCGCGCGTCACACCTCCCCGGGCGGCAATTTTCCGCGTGACGGATCACGATCCTCTTTCGCGCCCCTGTGACTCATTGTCGCAGGGGCGCGAAATGCATCTGACATTCAAGATATTGAAGGATGTTGCTGACGTCAGGTTGTGATTCATGCAACCCTGTGTCGCTCGCACCGCAAGCGACTGTCAACGTAAGCAAACTGTCATCGGTTTCCCGCAAGATAGTGAGGCTTTGGTCGTAAGCTTGCGAAAGATCAAGGAATTTAGCTTGTCGTTTGGTTGATGGCGGTGAAGCGCTCCCCTATAATCCGGCGAGTTTGCTCCCGGGCTGTGTCCAGCGCAGCGCCAGAAATGGCGAAGGCCATCATTGCGAGACACAGGTCCAAGATGCACAAGACGACACCCGCTGCTCTACAACGCCCTCAGGTGGCTCGATTGCTCTGGGGCCAGGCGCTGGTCATCGTGATTGCCGTCTTGCTGGCGGGAGTGATGAAAGGCAGTGGTGCGGCGCTTTCCGCGCTGTGTGGTGGGCTGGTCTGCCTGCTGCCCAATCTGTTTTTCGCCTGGCGTTCACTGCGTGTGACCGGTGCACGCTACGCCCAGGCAATGGTCAAGGCCTTCTATCAGGCCGAGGCCGGTAAGTTCGGTTTGACGGCCGTATTGTTTGCGTTCTTCTTCATTGCAGTGCCGCCCTCAAACCCCGCTTTATTTTTTTGCGCTTACGTGGCGGCAATGGCGGTTCACTGGCTGGGCCCCTGGCTGGTGAAGCGAACACCGTACACACGAACCTGAGGCAGAGTCATGGCAGGCACCAACCCGAGTCCCTCCGAATATATTCAGCACCACCTGCAGAATCTGACGTACGGCAACCACCCGGAACACGGATGGTCACTGGCGCACAGCGCTCAGGAAGCGGCCGACATGGGATTCTGGGCCATCCACCTGGATACCATGGGCTGGTCGATCGGTCTGGGCCTGATCTTCCTGTGCCTGTTCCGCAAGGTCGCCAAGTCCGCCACCACTGGCGTTCCCAGCGGTCTGCAGAACTTCGTCGAATTGATGGTCGAGTTCGTCGATCAGTCCGTGCGTGAGACCTTCCACGGTCGTTCACGCCTGATCGCACCGCTGTCACTGACGATCTTCTGCTGGATCTTCCTGATGAACCTGATGGACTTGATCCCCGTCGACTGGCTGCCTGGCGTTGCTGCCAAGGTCGGTGAGATGTTCGGCGCCGATCCGGCTCACGTGTTCTTCAAGGTGGTGCCGTCCACTGACATCAATGCCACGCTGGGCATGTCACTGTCCGTGTTCGCGCTGATCATCTTCTATTCCATTCGCGTCAAGGGCCTCAAGGGCTTCCTGGCCGAACTGACGCTGCACCCGTTCAACACCCCGAACAAGCTGGCACAGATCGCGCTGATTCCGGTCAACTTCCTGCTTGAGTTCGTGACGCTGATCGCCAAGCCGATCTCTCTGGCGCTGCGTCTGTTCGGTAACATGTATGCAGGCGAGCTGATCTTCATCCTGATCTCGCTGGTCGGTATCTGGCAGCTGCCCCTGCACTTCCCGTGGGCGGTCTTCCATATCCTGGTCATCACCCTGCAGGCATTCATCTTCATGATGCTGACCATCGTCTACCTGAGCATGGCCAGCGAAGACCACTGATGTAATTCGCCCCACGCCATCCGTGGCGTGGGGCAAGATTTCCGAGCTCTGCTCACACCCTCAACCCTTGACTTAAACTTGACTAAAACTGGAGTTCCACAATGGAAGCACAAGTTCTTGGCATGACCGCTATCGCCGTCTCCCTGCTGATCGGCCTGGGCGCCCTGGGCACCGCCATCGGTTTCGGTATCCTCGGTGGTAAGTTCCTGGAAGGCGCAGCGCGTCAGCCGGAAATGATCCCGCAGCTGCAGGTCAAGATGTTCATCGTCGCTGGTCTGCTGGATGCCGTGACCATGATCGGTGTTGGTATCGCGCTGTTCTTCACCTTCGCCAACCCGTTTGTCGGTTAAACATCGGCTGGCCTCCGGCCTACCGTGTTTTTGACCCAACAATCGTGAAGCGAGAGGTGCTGGCGTGAATCTGAACTTAACCCTGATTGGTCAGGCCATCGCCTTTGCGGTCTTCGTTTATTTCTGCATGAAGTATGTCTGGCCGCCGGTCACACAGGCTCTGGCAGAACGTCAGAAGAAGATTGCAGATGGTCTGGATGCTGCCAGCCGTGCTACCCGTGACCTCGAACTGGCGCAGGAAAAAGCCACCGAGACTCTGCGGGAAAGCAAGGATGAAGCAGCACGCATCATTGAGCAGACCCATAAGCGCTCCAACCAGATGATCGAGGAAGCACGTGAAACTGCACGTGCGGAAGGCGAGCGTCTCGTTGCGCAGGCCCGTGCCGAAATCTCCCAGGAGATCAACCAGGCCAAGGACGAGCTCCGTGGTCAGGTCGCTGCTCTTGCAGTGGTCGGCGCCGAGCGCATCCTGGAATCCTCCATCGACGAAGCCAAGCACCGCGAGCTGATTGACAAGCTCGCTGCCGAGCTCTGAGGAGACTGATTCCATGGCTGAAACGTCTACCTCCACCGCGGCTCGCCCGTACGCCAAGGCGGCGTTCGAGTTTGCACGCGGCCAGCAGGCGCTAGAGGCCTGGTCCGGCATGTTGTCGACAGCGGCGCTCGTCGCTGTCGACGCAAACGTCAAGGCGGTGCTCGACAACCCCAAGCTCTCCACCGAGCACAAGGTTGGCACCTTCCTGGACGTGTGCGGTGAGGCGCTGGATGACAGCGCCCGCAACTTCATCCGGACTCTCGGTGAGCAGGACCGCCTTGCGGCCCTGCCCTCCGTGGCCGAATTGTTCGAGGCCCAGAAGGCCGAGCAGGAACAGCGTGTCGAGGTGACCCTGGTGTCTGCCTTTGCACTGGAGAGTGAGCAGGAAGAAAAGCTCGCCACTGCCCTGCGCAAGCGTCTGAACCGCGACATCTCCATTACCACTCAGGTGGATAGTACGCTGCTCGGCGGCGTCATCATCCGTGCCGGAGATACCGTCATTGACGGCTCCGTGCGCGGCAAGCTGGCCCGGCTTTCCGAAGCACTGAACTCCTGAGTCCGAGGGACATGGCATGCAGCAACTGAATCCTTCCGAGATCAGCGACATCATCAAGCAGCGTATCGAAAAGCTTGACGTCGCATCCGAAGCCCGTAATCAGGGCACCATCGTCAGCGTCTCCGACGGCATCGTGCAGATCCACGGCCTCGCAGACGTCATGTTCGGTGAGATGATTGAATTCCCGGGTGGCGTCTTTGGTATGGCGCTTAACCTTGAGCGCGACAGCGTCGGTGCTGTCGTTCTGGGTGACTACCTCCAGCTCGAAGAGGGCATGACCGCGCAGTGCACCGGTCGTATCCTCGAAGTGCCGGTAGGCCCGGAAATGGTCGGCCGTGTGGTCGACGCGCTGGGTAACCCGATTGACGGCAAAGGCCCGATCGACGCCAAGCTGACTGACGCGGTTGAGAAGGTCGCTCCGGGTGTCATCGCCCGTGAGCCGGTCGACCAGCCGGTGCAGACAGGTCTGAAGTCCATCGATGCCATGGTGCCGATCGGCCGTGGTCAGCGCGAGCTGATCATCGGTGACCGTCAGATTGGTAAGTCCGCCATCGCGATTGATGCCATCATCAATCAGAAGGGCAAGGGCATTACCTGCGTCTACGTCGCCGTCGGCCAGAAGCAGTCCACCATTGCCAACGTCGTGCGCAAGCTCGAAGAGCACGGCGCGATGGAACACACCATCATCGTCGCTGCTGGCGCTTCCGACCCGGCTGCCATGCTGTTCTTGGCACCGTACGCCGGTTGCACCATGGGTGAGTACTTCCGCGACCGCGGTGAAGACGCGATGATCGTCTATGACGATCTGACCAAGCAGGCATGGGCGTATCGTCAGATCTCCCTGCTGCTCAAGCGTCCGCCGGGCCGTGAAGCCTACCCGGGTGACGTCTTCTATCTCCACTCCCGTCTGCTTGAGCGTTCCGCACGCGTCAACGCCGATTATGTCGAGCAGTTCACCAAGGGTGAAGTGAAAGGCAAGACCGGCTCCCTGACTGCGCTGCCGATCATCGAGACCCAGGGTGGCGACGTGTCTGCGTTCGTTCCGACCAACGTGATCTCCATCACCGACGGTCAGATCTTCCTCGAGACCAGCCTGTTCAACTCCGGTATCCGTCCGTCCATCAACGCGGGTCTGTCTGTTTCCCGTGTCGGTGGTGCTGCTCAGACCAAGATCATCAAGAAGTTGGGTGGTGGTGTGCGTCTGGCACTGGCTCAGTACCGTGAGCTGGCAGCTTTCTCCCAGTTCGCCTCTGATCTGGACGAAGCGACCCGCAAGCAGCTCGAGCATGGTCAGCGTGTCACCGAGCTGATGAAGCAGAAGCAGTACTCTCCGATGTCCGTGGCCGACATGGCGATCTCGCTGTTCGCGGCCAACGAAGGCTACCTGGATGACGTCGACGTCGCCAAGGTGCTGGGCTTCGAGAAGGCGCTGCTGGACTTCATGCGCTCCGAGCACGCGGATCTTCTGGACAAGATCAATCAGTCCGGCGGCTACGATGACGAGATCAAGAATGGTCTCAAGGCTGGCGTCGAGAAGTTCAAGGCGACTCAAAGCTGGTAAGTGGCATGGCCCGGCCAGTCCGGGCCCTGTCGTTTCCCTTCGGGTGGCATGAATAAGGCAGATCGCTATGGCAGCTGCAAAAGAGATTCGCTCCCAGATCGGGAGCATCAAAAATACGCAAAAGATCACCAGCGCCATGGAAATGGTGGCTGCGTCCAAGATGCGTAAAGCGCAGGATCGCATGGCGGCCAGCCAGCCTTATGCTCATCAGATCCGCAAGGTTGTAGGACACATCGCCCGGGCCAACCCGGAATATCGCCATCCGTATCTGATGGAACGCGATGTGAAGCGTGTCGGTTATATCGTGGTCTCCAGTGATCGCGGCCTGTGTGGTGGCCTGAACGCCAATCTGTTCAAGGCTGTCACCAAGCATGCGAAGAGCTGGCGCGACCAGGGTGTCGAGGTGGACTTCTGTGCCCTCGGCTCCAAGGCCGGTACCTTCTTCCGCAACTACGGTGGCAACCTGCTTGCCGCCAAGTCCGGTCTCGGGGATTCCCCGGGTACCCAGGATCTGATCGGTAGCGTCAAGGCCATGCTGGACGCATTCGACGAGGGCAGCCTCGACCGTCTGTACGTGGTGTTCAACGAGTTCGTCAACACCATGACGCAGAAGCCGGTCGTGCGTCAGCTGCTTCCTCTCGAAGCTGATCTGAATGACGAAGAAACCGGTCCCACTACATGGGACTACCTGTATGAGCCGGATGCCGTCTCGTTGCTCGACAAGCTGCTCAAGCGCTATGTCGAGGCCCAGGTCTACCAGGCCGTGGTCGAGAACATCGCCTGCGAACAGGCAGCGCGAATGATCGCAATGAAGAGTGCGACCGATAACGCCGGCGACCTGATCGACGACCTTCAGCTGGTCTACAACAAGGCCCGCCAGGCAGCGATCACTCAGGAAATCTCCGAGATCGTATCCGGTGCCGCCGCCGTCTGATGACAGCGTGGCAACAGGCAAGCAGGTTTCAATCGCAGGTTTAAGAGGAACCAGGAATGAGCGGACGTATCGTACAAATCATCGGCGCGGTGATTGACGTCGAGTTTCCGCGGGACGCAGTGCCCAAGGTCTACGACGCCCTGAACGTCGCCGATAGCGAGACCGTACTCGAAGTCCAGCAGCAGCTGGGCGACGGCGTGGTCCGTACTATCGCAATGGGTTCGACCGAAGGCCTCAAGCGCAGTCTCGCAGTTGAGAGCACCGGTGCTCCGATCTCCGTGCCGGTCGGCACGGCGACTCTGGGTCGCATCATGAACGTGCTGGGTCAGCCGATCGACGAAGCTGGCGACGTGGGTGCTGAAGAGCACATGCCGATTCACCGTGCAGCCCCGAGCTTCGCGGAACAGGCAGCGTCCAACGAGCTTCTGGAAACCGGCATCAAGGTCATCGACCTGGTCTGCCCGTTCGCCAAGGGCGGCAAGGTCGGTCTGTTCGGCGGCGCCGGTGTCGGCAAGACCGTCAACATGATGGAGCTGATCCGCAACATCGCCACCGAGCACAGCGGTTATTCCGTGTTCGCGGGCGTGGGTGAGCGTACTCGTGAAGGTAACGATTTCTTCCACGAAATGAAGGAATCCAACGTTCTCGACAAGGTTGCCCTGGTCTATGGCCAGATGAACGAGCCGCCGGGTAACCGTCTGCGCGTGGCACTGACCGGTCTGACCATCGCCGAGAAGTTCCGTGACGAAGGTCGTGACGTTCTGCTGTTCGTCGACAACATCTATCGTTACACCCTGGCGGGGACCGAAGTGTCCGCACTGCTGGGTCGTATGCCGTCCGCGGTAGGTTATCAGCCGACTCTGGCGGAAGAGATGGGCGTCCTGCAGGAACGCATCACTTCTACCAAGACTGGCTCGATCACTTCCGTGCAGGCCGTCTACGTCCCCGCGGATGACTTGACCGATCCGTCTCCGGCGACCACCTTCTCGCACCTTGACGCGACAGTCGTACTGTCCCGTCAGATTGCCGAGCTGGGTATCTATCCGGCCGTTGACCCGCTCGACTCCACCTCTCGTCAGCTCGACCCGCTGGTCGTTGGCGAAGAGCACTACAACACTGCCCGTAACGTTCAGGGTGTGTTGCAGCGCTACAAGGAGCTGAAAGACATCATCGCCATCCTCGGGATGGACGAGCTGTCTGACGAAGACAAGCAGACCGTGGCACGTGCGCGCAAGATCCAGCGCTTCCTGTCACAGCCGTTCTTCGTTGCGGAAATCTTCACCGGCGCGCCGGGCAAGTACGTGTCCCTCAAGGACACCATCCGCGGCTTCCAGGGTATCCTGGACGGCGAATATGACGCACTGCCGGAGCAGGCGTTCTACATGGTCGGCACCATCGACGAAGCTGTCGAGAAAGCCAAGGGCATGTAATTTCCCTGTTCAGGCATGAGGAAACAGGTATGGCTATGAGCGTCCATTGCGACATCGTCAGCGCTGAGAAAGGCATCTTTTCCGGCCTGGTCGAGCGTCTCGTGGCTGCCGGCAGTGAAGGTGACCTCGGCATCATGCCGGGTCACGCTCCGCTGCTGACCGAGCTGCAACCCGGCCCGATTCGCGTTCAGCGTCAGGGTGGGGCCGAGGAAATCTACTACGTCAGTGGCGGATTCCTCGAAGTGCAGCCGAACCTCGTTTCAGTCCTCGCCGACACCGCAGTACGTGCCGACGATCTGGATGAGGCGGCAGCCCAGGAAGCCAAGGAAGTGGCCTTGAAGGCCATGAACGACCAGGCTTCCGAACTGGAATACTCACGCGCCACGGCCGAACTGGCCGAGGCGATGGCCAAGCTGCGCACCGTGCAGCAGATGCGTCGTCACACGCGCTGAGATGCACTGGGCCATGACGGCCAGTGACAGGAAAGAGGCGACCTTCGGGTCGCCTTTTTTTGTGCTCATCACCCGGGAATGGACAGTCTTGCCGCTGGGGTAGCCTGGCGCGATTCAAGGTTGAGCGTGCTCATCCGTCAGCACCTTGAGCGCTGAGCCGCTTGGCTGAGAGCCCTTGCGGGAGCACTGATACTTTCTCGGGTCTGTTCTCGGCGACAGTCCCGTGGGTAAACCTCGTCACTGGCAGGTCACGGATCAGCTGCTATCATGGCGCCACTATTTTCAGGGCTTCAGGTATGAAGACCCGCTTTCTACAGGAGTTCACCGATGAGCAGCGCAGAGCGTACCGACGTCGTCATTCTTGCCGCAGGCCAGGGCACCCGCATGCGTTCCAGATTGCCGAAGGTGCTGCACCCGTTGGCAGGCAAGGCAATGGTGCGTCATGTGGCTGACACCGCTGCAGGCCTGGACGGTGCGCATCTGAATGTCGTCATCGGTCATGGTGGTGAGCGCGTTCAGCAGCAGCTGGCCGATACCGGCGCCAGCTTTGCGGTGCAGGCAGAGCAGAAGGGCACCGGCCACGCCGTGGCCCAGTCACTGGACGCCATCGGTGATGGCAAGGTGCTGATCCTGTATGGCGATGTGCCGCTGATTCGTCGCGAGACCCTCGAAGCGCTGCTGGCCGAAGTCAGTGAGCAGACTCTGGGCCTGCTGACGGTGATTCTGGAAGACCCGACAGGTTATGGCCGTATCGTGCGCGACGCCGAAGGCCGCGTCAGCGCCATCGTCGAGCACAAGGATGCCACGCCGGAGCAGCTGGCCATCCAGGAAGGCAACACCGGTATCCTCGCCACCACCGGTGCCCAGCTCAAGCGCTGGCTGCCGGCGCTGTCCGCCGACAATGCCCAGGGCGAGTACTACCTGACCGACATCATCGCCATGGCAGCCAGCGAAGGCGTCAACATCGCCACCGCCCAGCCGGCGGCGGTCGAGGAAGTGCAGGGCGTCAACAACCGCCTGCAGCTGGCCGATCTCGAGCGTGCCTTCCAGCGTCGTGAGGCCAACCGCCTGATGACCGAAGGCGCCAGCCTGGCCGACCCGTCACGCATCGACGTGCGCGGTAAGCTGACCATCGGCACTGACATCAGCATCGATGTCGGCTGCATCTTCGAAGGCGACGTCACCCTGGCGGATGATGTGGTCATCGGCGCCCACTGCGTGATCCGCAACGCCACCATCGGTGCCGGTGCCAACATCGCGCCGCACAGCGTCATCGACGGCGCCGTGCTGGAAGGCGACAACAACGTCGGTCCGTTCGCGCGTCTGCGTCCGGGCACCGAGCTTGCGCGTGGCGCACGCATCGGCAACTTCGTCGAGACCAAGAATGCCCAGGTCGGTGTCGATGCCAAGATCAATCACCTGAGCTATGTCGGCGATGCCACCCTCGGTGAGGCCGTCAATGTCGGCGCCGGCACCATCACCTGCAACTACGATGGTGCCAACAAGTTCCGCACCGAAATCGGCGCCAATGCCTTCATCGGCTCCAACTCGGCGCTGGTGGCACCGCTCAAGATCGGTGCCGGTGCCACCGTGGGTGCCGGTTCTACCTTGAGCCGCGATGTCGCCGAGGGCGCGCTGAGCGTGGCGCGTGGCAAGCGTATCGACAAGCCGGAATGGCCGCGTCCGACCAAGAAGTGATCGGC
>NZ_CFDJES010000002.1:31169-35709 GCF_983723665.1 Cobetia sp.
GTGGCAAGCGTATCGACAAGCCGGAATGGCCGCGTCCGACCAAGAAGTGATCGGCAGTTGTGGTAGCGATGCTTGCCCCTGAGGGTAGATGAGCATCACCGGCGGGGAGGCACCGACAGGTGTCTCCCCGTTTTTCGTCACGGCAGATTGTGCTGGACGACCTGCCGGGAGTGAATCGCCTCATCCTCTAGCGTCTTTCACTTGATGTTTCGATTCATCTCTCTTATCTTTCGGTTCGAAACTTTATGGGAGTCCCCGATGTCAAAGCGACTGACACCGCAACGGCGTCACCAGATCCTTGATCAGCTGGCGCGTGACGGTGAGGTCAGTGTCGAGGCACTGGCGCGGGAGCTTGCCACCTCGGAGGTCACCATCCGCAAGGACCTGGCCTTCCTCGAGAAGAGTGGCCTGCTGCTCAGACGCTATGGCGGCGCCGTGGCCATGCCGCGTGAGCTGCTGGTGCATGACGAGCCGGTCAGCGCCGCCAAGCAGGCCATCGCCCGTCTCGCCGCGAGCCGTATCCGCGCGCACCAGCGCATCATCATCGACAGCGGCACCACCACGGTGGTGTTGATTCCCGAGCTCAAGGGCCGGGATGACCTGATCGTGATGACCAACTCGCTGAGCGTGGCCAATGCCATCCGCGAGCTGGAAAACGAGCCGGTGCTGCTGATGACCGGTGGCACCTGGGACCCGCACTCCGATTCCTTCCAGGGCCAGGTGGCGGAGCAGGTGCTGCGCAGCTATGACTTTGATCAGGTGTTTCTCGGCGCGGATGGTCTCGATCTCGAGCGTGGCACCACCACCTTCAACGAGCTGATCGGCCTGTCGCGCGTGATGGCCGAGGTGTCGCGTGAAGTGGTGGTGATGGCGGAATCCCACAAGCTGGGCCGCCGCATTCCCAACCTGGAGCTGGCCTGGTCCAGCGTCAGTACCCTGATAACCGATGACGCGTTGCCTGATGCTGCGCGTGACCAGATTCGTGCTCATGGCGTCGAGGTGTTGATCGCCCCGCTCATCGAGCCAGCAACTGCATAAGGAGATCGCTCATGTGTGGCATCGTCGGCGCCGTCGCCAGTCGTAACGTCCAGAACATCCTGCTCGAGGGCCTGCACCGCCTCGAATACCGTGGCTACGACAGTGCGGGCATGGCCGTCCTCTCCGAAGAGGGTCGCCTGAACCGCGTGCGTGCGCTGGGCAAGGTCGGGGCGCTGCAGAGCCGCCTCGAGGAAGCTCCGCTCAAGGGTCGTGTCGGCATCGCGCACACCCGCTGGGCCACCCATGGCGCGCCGAGCGAAGCCAATGCCCACCCGCACCAGTCCGGCGATAGCCTGGCCGTGGTCCACAACGGCATCATCGAGAATTACGAGACCCTCAAGCGCGAGCTGGAAGGCCAGGGCTACGTCTTCACCTCCGAGACGGACACCGAGGTGGTCGCTCACCTGCTGGCGCGTGAATACACCCTGAGTCAGGACCTTCTGACCGCGGTGCAGAAAGCCGTGGCGCTGCTCGATGGCGCCTTCGCGCTGGGCGTGGTGCACCGTGCCCAGCCGGACGTGCTGATCGGCGCGCGTCAGGGCAGCCCGCTGGTGATCGGTGTCGGGATCGACGAGCACTTCCTGGCCTCCGATCAGCTGGCGCTGCTGCAGGTCACCGATCGCTTCATCTACCTGAAGGAAGGCGATCTGGTGCGCATGACCGCCGAGCAGATCGAGATCTTCGAGCAGGGCGAGCGTCTGGTCACCGAGGCCAACGAGCGTCCGGTGCAGACCTTCGAGCACGCGCAGGATGCCGCTTCCAAGGGCGATTACCGTCACTTCATGCTCAAGGAAATCCACGAGCAGTCGCGTGTGCTGGCCGCCACGCTGGAAGGCCGCCTGAACGGTGATCACGTGCTGGTGCGCAGCTTCGGCAGCGAGGCGGAAAACCTCTTCCGCCAGGTCAAGCAGGTGCAGATCGTCGCCTGTGGTACCAGCTACCACGCTGGCATGGTCGCGCGTTACTGGATCGAGCGTCTGGCCGGCATTCCGGCGGCGGTCGAGGTCGCCTCCGAGTTCCGCTACCGCCCGGTGGTGGTCGCCGATGGTACCCTGTTCGTCACTCTGTCCCAGTCCGGCGAGACCGCCGATACGCTGTCCGCGCTGCGTTATGCCCAGTCGCTGGGTGGCTTCCTCGGCAGTCTGGCGATCTGCAACGTCCCGGGCAGCTCGCTGGTGCGGGAATCAGACCTCAGCCTGATGACCATGGCCGGCCCGGAAATCGGCGTCGCCTCCACCAAGGCCTTCACCACCCAGCTGGTCGGCCTGATGCTGCTGACACTGTCGCTGCGTCGTGTGCGTGGCGGTGATGAGGCGGGTGAAGCCGAGGTGGTGCGCGAGCTGCGTCAGCTGCCGTCGCTGGTCACCAAGGCACTGGCCATGGACAGCGAGATCGAGCGTCTCTCCGAGGCCTTCGCCGACAAGCACAATGCGCTGTTCCTCGGGCGTGGCACCCAGTTCCCCATCGCACTGGAAGGCGCCCTCAAGCTCAAGGAAATCTCCTACATCCACGCCGAGGCCTATCCGGCGGGCGAGCTGAAACACGGCCCGCTGGCACTGGTCGATGCCGACATGCCGGTAGTGGCGGTGGCGCCGAACGACGAGCTGCTCGAGAAGCTCAAGTCGAACCTGCAGGAAGTGCGCGCGCGTGGCGGCGAGCTTTATGTGTTCGCTGACGAGAACATCAGCCTTGAAGAGAGCGAAGGCGTGCGCGTGCTGCGCATGCCGCATGTCAGTGAAGTGCTGGCGCCGATTCTCTACACCCTGCCGCTGCAGCTGCTGTCCTATCACGTCGCCGTGCTCAAGGGCACCGATGTCGATCAGCCGCGCAACCTGGCCAAGAGTGTCACGGTCGAGTGATCTGCGATGCAAGATGGCTGCGCCATATCTGGCGCAGCAGCAGATGAGCCCAGTCTCATTGTGCCAACGGCAGCCTCAGGGCTGCCGTTTTTGGTATCCTGTGCGCCTGCCTTCTTATCCCCTTCCGTCCGCTGCGCGTTCATCGCCCGGCGCACGCACGTGACCTGCCATGACTGATCGCGACGCATCGCTTACCCGCCTCAACAAGTTCATCAGCGAAACGGGCTTCTGCTCGCGACGCGAGGCGGATCGCTACATCGCCGAAGGACGAGTGACCATCAATGGTGTCGTGCCCGAAATGGGCACCAAGGTCGCGCCGGGCGATGAGGTGCTGGTCAATGGCAAGCCATTGAAAGCCAAGCAGGAAGCGGTCTACCTGGCCTTCAACAAGCCGGTGGGCATCACCTGCACCACCGAGCGCCATGTCGACGGCAACATCATCGATTACATCGGTCATCCCAAGCGTATCTTCCCGATCGGTCGCCTCGACAAGCCCTCCGATGGCCTGATCTTCCTGACCAGTGACGGCGATATCGTCAACAAGATCCTGCGTGCCGGCAATGCCCACGAGAAGGAATACGTGGTGCGGGTCGACAAGCCGATCAACGGCGACTTCCTCAAGCGCATGGCCGCTGGCGTGCCGATTCTGGACACCATCACCCAGCCGTGTCGCATCGAGCAGATCTCGACCTATGTGTTCCGCATCATCCTGACCCAGGGCCTCAACCGTCAGATCCGTCGCATGTGTGAGGCGCTGGGCTATGAGGTCTTCAAGCTCAAGCGGGTGCGCATCATGAATGTCAGCCTGGACGGGCTGGGAGTCGGCGAATGGCGGTATCTCACCCAGCGCGAGATGGCGGATATCCAGCAGATGATCGAGGGCTCCAGCGGCACTGAGGAAGCCTCGCGCCTGGCGGCGGCACCGCCTCCTTCCCAGCACGCGACGGCCGCGCGCCATCAGCGCGCCGCCCAGGATACGGACGCTGGCCGGCGTAGCGGGACTCGACGTCATGAGGGCGGCAAGAGCGGATCCGGCCAGCGCAGCCCTGATAAACGCGAGACACGTCAGCGCGGTGCTGATCAACGCCGTGCGGGCCAGCGTTCAGGAGCCAAGCAGGAGGGTGCAGGGCGTCGCGAGCGTTCTGACGAGCGCACCACGGGGCGTGGCAATCAGGAAGGCAGAAGCGACGGTAGAAGTGCCAGCAGGAATGCCAGCAAGAGTGCGGGCGGCGCCGGCAAGCTTGCCAGCGGACTCAAGCCGCGCACGCGTGGCAATGCCAGTGATGGCCGCAATGAGCGTGGCGCGGCCAACAGCAAGGGCTCTGTCAACAAGGCCTCTGCCAACAGCAAGACCGCTGCCAACAAGGGCGGCGGCAGCAAGAGTTACGGCAACACGAGCTCGGGGAAAAACAGCTCGGCTGGCAAGGGCGCCTCGTACAAGGGTAGCGGTCCCTCCAATGGGGGACGCGGTCGCCGCTAGTGAGCCGTCTGCACCTGCTTGTCATGCGCCGGTGAGGCAGGCTGTGCAGTCTGAGGCGTGCGGCGATGGTAGCGGCCCAGCACGAAGGACAGTGTCGCGAATGCCAGTGCCGAACAGATGACCTGTGGCCAGGGGTAGACCAGCGCGGCGATCGCGATCAGCA
>NZ_CFDJES010000002.1:35809-45958 GCF_983723665.1 Cobetia sp.
GCCGAACAGATGACCTGTGGCCAGGGGTAGACCAGCGCGGCGATCGCGATCAGCAGCAGGTCGAAGGCGAAGGTGGTGCGACCGGCATGGATGCCGAAGCGTCGCTCCAGATGCAGTGCCAGAATGTTCAGGCCGCCCAGCGAGGCGTTCTCGCGAAACAGCAGCGTGATGCCCAGGCCGATCAACAGGCCTGCGGCTATCGCCGCGACCGGCAGGCTGACGGCACCCAGCGGCAAGCTGACCGCCAGCACATCGGACAGCACGGAGAGCAGGCTGACGCAGCCCAGCGTGCGCAGGGTGAAATTCAGCCCCAGCTGTTTCCAGGCCAGGCCGTAGAAGGGCAGGTTGATCAGGAAGAACAGGCTGCCGAAGCTCAGTGCTGTCAGGTCGGCACCCAGCAACGACATGCCGGCAGTGCCACTGACCAGCAGGCCACCGGCCTGCAGCAGGCGTACGCCAAGCGCCACCAGCAGGCAGCCCTCGATGAGCGTGATCAGGCTGCGCAGGGTGATGGCATTTGCCGCGCGAGAGCGGCTGCCGCTGGCGCGCAGAATGAGTCGTTGGAAAGCAGTCATGACAGGCTCCGGGGTATGGGCAGTCAACAAGAGTGTCTTCCGGCGCGGCTTGTGGCTGGCTGGAAGCGGAGTCAGGGCGGTGGGTGGACCGCTTGCTGACGTGTCATGCAGGATGCGGACCATAGCACGCCGTGATGACAGTTTTTATTGTGCTTACGTCGCTCTGGCAGACGATATTCTTCGGCTTATTGGCTCTTTGACCCTTATATTCCTCTAGTTCTGGCCTCTTCATGCACCATTTTCATGCAGCCTCCGCACCGTCGGATGCCTCGCACTCGGCGGGGCATCTTCATCTCGGGCTCGCGATGTGGGCCAATGACGACTGGCGCGGCAGCCTGCTGCCGGGCAGCGGCCCGCGGGAACATCTGGCGGATTACGCCCGGGTCTTCGATAGCGTCGAGGGCAATACCAGTTTCTATGCCCAACCCACGTCTGCTGCCATCGCCAGCTGGGCACGTCAGGCGCCGGCCAATTTTCGTTTCTGCTTCAAGTTGCCGGGCCGACTGACTCATGAATTGCGCCTGCAGGGCATCGAGCAGGAGCTGGCGGAGTTTCTCGATTGCCTGGCGCCGATAAAGGACCGCCTCGGTCCGATCATGATTCAGCTGCCGCGTGACCTCGGGGCGGAAGTCCTGCCACGCCTCGAGCAATTTCTGCAGTCGGTGAAGGGAGCAGGGCTTGCCT
This sequence comes from Cobetia sp., assembly GCF_983723665.1. Lineage (NCBI taxonomy): Bacteria > Pseudomonadati > Pseudomonadota > Gammaproteobacteria > Oceanospirillales > Halomonadaceae > Cobetia > Cobetia sp. The sequence continues at coordinate 37,069 of NZ_CFDJES010000002.1, forward strand.
GGTCGGTGGAGCCCCGCGACCCGGTATTCTTCGCCAAGGGCGAGGCGGAACGACAGTTGAATCGCTTGTTGATAACTCACGCAGTCGATCGCGTGATGCTGGATGTGCGTCCACTCTTCAGTGGCCCCACCACCGCGCATCCGGGCCTTGCGGTGGCGCGCGCGGAAAAGCCTCACCGCCCATTGCATGTGTTCTCCAGCGGACAACATCCCGTGGTGCGCTTCATCGGTCATTACGATGAAGCCACCAACCGGGCACTGTTCGCTCCCTGGGTAGAGCGACTTTTCTTGTGGATAAGTCAGGGGAAAAGCCCGTTTCTCTTTGTACATACACCGGACAACAAGGCAGCGCCCGCGCTGGCACGCCTGCTGGCCAATCAGGTGCTGGCGAAACTGGACCGCCCCTTGATCGGGGCCTTTCCGGGAGAGGGGCAGGGCAGCCTGTTCTGACGCTCCACCTGGCCGTGAGGTTTCTCCTGTGAGGCCATGGTCTGATGGTGGCTTGCTGGCAGATGGCCCCTCAATCGAGTAGCTTTAGCCACATGTTGCCGTTACCGCGGCGATATTTACCGGAGATGGGCAGTCTGCCCGTTCCGGCGTGCCTATCGGCACTTGCCTGTCATTCCCCACGACCTACCCGGTCAGCGTGAATGCCGGGAGCACCACAGCAGTGATCCTGCGACGCCATCGTGTTGGCCACGGATGATCCGTCCGCATTGGCAGCATGATGCAACAAGCACAACAAGGTGCCCGAAGTCGCTACCAGCGACTGGCACCCTCGCGACGAATCAGGGATTCACATGTCATCCAAACCGCATTCCCACGCACAGTGGTCTTCTCGCCTGGCCTTTACCCTGGCTGCCGTCGGTTCTTCCGTCGGTCTGGGCAATATCTGGAAATTCCCCTACATGACAGGTGAGAGCGGCGGCGGTGCCTTCGTCCTCGTCTATCTGATCTGCATACTGCTGATCGGTCTGCCGATCCTGATGTCGGAATGGCTGCTGGGTCGCCTGGGGCAGAAGAACCCCATCTCGACCATGAGCCACATCAGTGCCCGGCTCAAACGCAGTCCCGCCTGGGTCTTGATCGGGGTGGCCGGCGTGCTCGGCGCCTACCTGATCCTGTCCTTCTACAGCGTCATCGGTGGCTGGGCGCTGGCCTTCATCGCCGACGCGGCCAGCGGCAGTTTCGAAACCCTGACCTCTGACACGGCCGGTAGCCTGTTCGGCGGTCTGCTGGGGGACCCGACCACACTGCTGGCCTGGCACAGTGCCTTCATGCTGATGGTGATCCTGGTCGTGGCCGGCGGGGTCGCCGGTGGCCTGGAGCGTGCCGCCAAGATCCTGATGCCGCTGCTGGCGGTGATGTTGATCGTGCTGGTCGGCTACGCTGCCACCACCGATGGCTTCGCTGATGCCGCCGCCTGGCTGCTGACGCCGGACTTCTCCAAGCTCGACAAGGATGGCGTGCTGGCGGCCATGGGGCATGCCTTCTTCACCCTGTCACTGGGCATGGGCATCATGATGGCCTACGGCTCCTACCTGTCCGATGACGTCAACATCGGGCGTACCGCGCTGGTCGTGGTGGTGCTGGATACCGTCATCGCCCTGCTGGCCGGTCTGGCCATCTTCCCGGTGGTGTTCTCCAACGGCCTCGACGCCGCCGCGGGCCCGGGCCTGATCTTCCAGACCCTGCCGCTGGCCTTCGGCCACATGCCGGGCGGTGAAGTCTTCGGCGTGGTGTTCTTCGTGCTGCTGGTATTCGCGGCCTGGACCTCAGGCATCTCGCTGCTGGAGCCCATCGTCGAATGGCTGGAAGAGAAGACGCCGATGTCGCGCGTCGGCTCGGCCTGGGTCGCGGGTATCGCCACCTGGCTGCTGGGCATCGCCACCATCCTGTCCTTCAACCTGTGGAGTGACGTGGCGCCGCTGGGTATGTTCGCCAAGTTCGAAGGCATGACCATCTTCGACCTGCTCGACTACGCGACCAGCAAGCTGATGCTGCCGCTGACCGGTCTGGCGACCATCGTCTTCGTCGGCTGGTTCATGGGCCGTGACGAGGTGCGCAGCCAGCTCAACATGAGCGACTCGGCCTTCTCGCTGTGGAGCTTCGTGGCGCGCTATATCGCCCCGATCGGTGTGGTCGTGGTGTTCGCGTCCAGCCTGTAGGTCTAGTGAGATCTCGAGAGATATAGAGAGATCTCGTGAAACACTTGCCATGACATGCCTCAGGCCTGTCATGGCAGGCAATGCGAAAGGCCCGCCATCCGGTGGGCCTTTCCTGTTTCTGAGCCTGGAGAATCTCAACCCGGTCGCGTGCTTGCCTGGCAGGCGTCATGGCTGGGTAGCGCTGCGCTGCGTGGCCGTCGTCTGTCATGCGTTTGACGTAGAAGATTCATCCTTTCCGAGAGGGAAAGTCGCCATCAGGCGTGAGCCTGGTTTCAGGTATTGAGAGGCGCATGGCGGCGGATACGCACTGAAATGGTGCATCAAGGATGATGGCGGCACGCGATAGAGGAGAAATGTGACAAACAGAAGAAGAGCGGTGGGGCGGAAAATGAGGTGAGAAAAAACGAATATTTCGGGATTGATGAGCAGGACACCGGGCATGACAGCGCAGAAGGCACTTCAGTCAGGGGGGATGATGCTGAAATTGCGCCAGAGGGGGGTACGACCATGCTCGAAAGAGATGGTGGAAGGTGTCGCATGGAGCCCGAACCCTGGCGGATCAGAGCGTGAAAACATCACTGATCGGCGGGGAGCGTATCGCCTCCCCGCCTGGAATCAGTGGGTGTCGATATCGCTTTCAGTATCCATTTCCAGCACTTCGATGTCGCTTAAATCCTCGCTTAGGCGCTTGATTTCGTTGTGCAATTCTATTCCACGACGGGCGCGGAGATGGCGGACTGCGCTTTGTTTCTTGCGGGCCTGATGTTCGTCGGCACCGAGAGTCATGAAAATATCGAGAAGCTCTTTCTTGAGCGTATCTACCTGCTCTGAATTACGCATGATTCGACCTCCATGGCATCCAAAGGATGTGGGCTTTCACTGGCGCCACACCGTTTTACTATAGCTCACTTGACAAAATTGTGACTATCGCCTGCCTGTGCAGGCGACACCCCTGGGGGGATGACGTAAGCTCAGGCATGCCCATGAAGTCTGCAAGGAGTGTGCCGTGAGCCATGCCATCTTCGACGACCTGAGGAGCCGGATGGAGAATTTCCGCCGCTCTGAACAAAAGGTCGCACGCTATGTCCTTCGCCATCCGGAGGAAGTGATTCACATGCGGATCGTCGATCTGGCCAGCGAGTCATCGGTCAGTGAGCCGACGGTCGTGCGTTTCTGTCGGGCAATGGGCTTTGCCGGCTTCCAGGATTTCAAGCTGCAGCTGGCGCAACGCCTCGCCACCGGCACCCAGTTCGCCCAGTTCTCCATGAATGACTCCGACAGCGTGGCCGAGTTCTCGCACTCGCTGTTCGATTCCACCATCGGCACCCTGCTGTCGGTGCGTGACCGCCTGGATGCCGAAGCCGTCGCGCGCGCCATCCACTCGCTGGCCTCCGCCAGCCGGGTCGAGTTCTACGGCTATGGTGCCTCGGGCGCCGTGGCTCACGATGCCCAGCACAAGTTCTTCCGCCTGCAGATCTCCACCGCCGCCTACACCGACCCGCACATGCAGAACATGTCAGCGGTGACGCTGGGGCCGCGCGATGTGGTGGTGGCCATCTCCCAGACCGGCCGCACCAAGGCGCTGATCGCCAGCGTGCGTCTGGCGCGGGACGCCGGCGCGACCGTCATCGGGCTGTGTCCGAGTGGCTCGCCACTGGCGGATGAAGTCACGCTGCCGCTGCACATCGATGTGCACGAAGACACCGAGATCTACACCCCGATGAGCTCGCGTATCGCGCACCTGGTGATCGTCGATACGCTGGCGGTCGGAGTCGCCAAGGCGCGCGGACCCAAGCTCAAGGAGCAGCTGGAGGCGGTCAAGAAGAGCCTCGCCACCCTGCGCATCGACGACCACGACTTCGATACCCACTGAGCACCGCCCGGGCATCATCTGTCTTGAAGGCAAGTGCAAGGTACGTATGTGCAAGGAAGGCCGGCGCGGGGAAGAGCAGGGCAGGCCGCTGTGATAAGGTGGATGCCTGAACAGGGGCAGCGAATCTCACGCTGCTCCGCTCCTCGACTCCTCTGCCCTGTGGTGAGCCCTGCATGTCCGAATCGCCCCTCCTCGATCACCTCAACACGCATCAGCGTGAGGCCGTGTCCGCGCCGCCGGGCAACATGCTGGTACTGGCGGGGGCCGGTTCCGGCAAGACCCGCGTGCTGGTTCACCGCATCGCCTGGTTGATGGACCAATACCAGTTCTCGCCCTACGCCATCCTGTCGGTGACCTTCACCAACAAGGCCTCGCGGGAGATGCGCACGCGTCTCGAGGCGCTCAATGGCAGCAGCCTGCGCCACATGTGGGTCGGCACCTTCCACTCCATCAGTCACCGTCTGCTGCGCACCCACTGGCAGGAGGCGCGCCTGCCCGAGCACTTCCAGATCATCGACAGCGATGACCAGCTGCGCATGGTCAAGCGGCTGCTCAAGGAGCACAACGTCGATGACGAGCGCTGGCCGCCCAAGCAGGTCCAGTACTTCATCGCCGGCTGCAAGGAGGAAGGTCTGCGCGCCCATCAGGTGCAGACCCATGGCGATGCCTACATGGGCAAGATGGTCGAGATGTATGAGCTCTATCAGCTCGCCTGTGAACGCGGCGGCCTGGTCGATTTCGGTGAGCTGCTGCTGCGCTCGCTGGAGCTGCTGCGCGATACGCCGCACCTGCTGGCGCATTACCGCGAGCGCTTCGCCCACCTGCTGGTCGACGAGTTCCAGGATACCAACACCCTGCAGTACGCCTGGCTGAAGCTGCTGGCCGGTGATCGCGAGTGCATGACCGTGGTCGGCGATGATGACCAGTCCATCTACGGCTGGCGTGGCGCGCGGGTCGAGAACATCCAGCGCTTCACCGAGGAGTTCGCCAACACCCGCGTGGTGCGTCTGGAGCAGAACTACCGCTCCTCCAGCGCCATTCTGGAGGCCGCCAACGCCCTGATCAGCCACAACGGCGGGCGCATGGGCAAGGAGCTGTGGACCGACAGCGGTCGCGGCGAGCGCATACGTGTCTACGCCGGCTTCAATGACATCGACGAGTCGCGCTATATCGCCGATACCATCCGTGAACTGGTCAATGAGCATGGCTACAGCCGCGACGAGATCGCGATCCTGTATCGCTCCAATGCCCAGTCACGCGTGCTGGAGGAGACGCTGATCCGCCAGGGCATGCCGTATCGCATCTATGGCGGCCAGCGCTTCTACGAGCGTCTCGAGATCAAGAACGCGCTTGCCTATCTGCGTCTGATGAACAACCGCGAGGACGATGCCGCCCTGGAGCGCGTGATCAACGTGCCGGCGCGTGGCATCGGCATGCGTACCGTCGAGCAGCTGCGCGAGCGCGCACGCTACGGCAACCTGACCATGTGGCAGGCGATGAGCGATGCGGTCTCCGATGGCGCCCTCAAGGGACGCGCCGCCACCGCAGTGCGTGCCTTCGCCGACATCATCGATGGCCTCGACAACGACACCGCCGGCATGGCGCTGCATGAGCTGGTCGAGCACGTCATCCATGTCTCCGGCCTGCGTGAGCATCACGCCGCCGAGAAGGGCGAGAAGGGCCAGGCGCGCCTCGAGAACCTCTCGGAGCTGGTCAACGCCTGCCGCGCCTTCAGTCAGGGCGAGCGCATGGACCCGGAAGCCCCCAGCGAAGGGGCCGAGGCGCTGGAGCCCTTCCTCGCCGAAGCCGCGCTGGATGCCGGCGATCACGAAGCCGCCGAAGGCGAGGAATGCGTGCAGATGATGACGCTGCACTCCGCCAAGGGGCTCGAATTCCCGGTGGTATTCGTCGCCGGGGTCGAGGAGGGGCTGTTCCCGCACAAGATGTCGCTGGAAGAGCCGGGGCGTCTCGAGGAAGAGCGTCGCCTGTGCTACGTCGGTGTCACCCGCGCCATGCAGCGCCTCTACCTGACCTACGCCGAGCTGCGTCGCATGCACGGCAAGGAGACCTTCCAGCGGCCGTCGCGCTTCCTGCGTGAATTGCCGGAAGAGCTGATGGAAGAGGTGCGTCTGCGTGGCCAGGTCTCGCGTCCGGTCTCGACCCAGCGCGCCACGCCGAATCGCCGTCCTTCCGGTCCGCGTCAGGAGAGTGTCGAGGCCAATGGCGACATGCCGGCACTCTCGCTCGGCAGCCTGGTGCGGCATCCGCTGTTCGGGGAAGGCGTGGTCATCAATGCCGAAGGCCAGGGCGAGCGCGCGCGCGTGCAGATCAGCTTCGAGGGCGAAGGCGACAAGTGGCTGGTGCTGGGCTTTGCCAAGCTGGAAGTGCTGAGCTGATCCTGCATTGATGGCAGACGCAGCCATGAGGCGCTGACTGCAGGCGCTGGCAAGAGGTGTAGCGCGGGGCAGGGGGCGCGGTATTCGTTCGCCATTACGGCCTTGGTGCAGTTGTGGGCCATCCATGGGTCGCGGCATAGTGGCAGACATGCTGTCTTGATGCCGCGTCATGCATTGCCCACAACTCGAACAAGGAAAGTCCCATGCAACGCCGCCGTTTTCTCTCTGCTCTGGGGGCCGGTGCTGCCGGTCTCGCCGCCGCGCCTTTCGTGTCCACCGCCAATGCCGCCGAGGGCGAGACCATCCACTGGAAGATGGTCACCTCCTGGCCGAAGAACTTCCCGGCACTGGGCACCGGTGCCAATGAATTCGCCAGCCTGATCGGTCAGCTCTCTGGTGGTCGCCTGCAGGTCAAGGTCTATGGCGCCGGCGAGATGGTACCGGCGCTGGAAGTCTTCGATGCCGTGTCCTCCGGTACCGCCCAGATGGGCCACTCGGCCTCTTACTACTGGAAGGGCAAGGTGCCCGCGGCCCAGTTCTTCACTGCGGTGCCCTTCGGCATGAACACCACCGAGACCAACGCCTGGCTGTATCATGGCGATGGCATGAAGCTGTGGGACGAGATCTACTCGCGCCACAACCTCAAGCCGCTGGCGGTGGGCAACACCGGCACCCAGATGGCCGGCTGGTTCAACAAGGAAGTGAACAGTCTCGAGGACATGAAGGGCCTGAAGATCCGCCTGCCGGGGCTGGCGGGCGAAGTGATGAATCGCATCGGCGCCAGCGCGGTCAATCTGCCGGGCAGCGAGATCTTCACCGCGATGGAAACCGGCGTGATCGATGCCACCGACTGGGTCGGCCCCTACAATGATCTGGCCTTCGGCCTGCATCAGGTGGCCAAGTATTACTACTCGCCGGCCTGGAACGAGCCTTCCGCCATCCTCGAAGGCACCGTCAATCTCGAGGCCTGGCAGGCATTGCCGGAAGACCTGCAGCAGGTGGTGATCCAGGCGGCCAGAATCGCCAATCACGCCATGGTGGATGAATTCGCGCTGCGCAACGCCACTGCGCTGACCTCGCTGGTCGAGGAGCACGGTGTGGAGCTGCGTGAATTCCCCCAGGACGTCTATGCGGCGCTGTTCGATGCCTCCAACGAGGTGCTGGACGAGTTCATTGCCAAGGATGAGGACGCCAGGCGCGTCTATGAGTCCTACCGCGCCTTCCAGCAGCAGGTCGCGCCCTGGTCGCGTATCGGTGAGCAGGCTTATCTGGATGCGCGTGGTCGGGTGCTGGGCGAAGCCTGAGCGAGTCTCTTTCCGACTGCCTGCCTGACTGTCTGAGCGCGTGACTGATTGTTGACGAAAAAGCCGCCCCAGAGGGCGGCTTTTTCTTGGCGTGTGGCTGACAGGAAGAGAGGCGAGGCGCCTGGCTCAGTCCTGCTCAGGATCAGTCCTGCTCCTCGATGATGGCGGTGCTGGCCTGCTCCGGTACGGCGCGGATGCGGCCATTGTCATCGAGTGCCACCATCACGTAGCAGGCTTCGGTCACCTTGGTCAGCGCGTGTTGATTGCGCTCCTGCGGCGGGCGGATCCAGACCTCGACGGCGAGCCTGATCGAACTGCGCCCGACCTCGGCCACCTGAGTGAAGATATTGACCACCGAGCCGATACGCACCGGCGACAGGAAATCGAGGCCTTCGACGGCCACGGTGGCAGTGCGTCCGTGGGCGACGCGCCCGGCGGCCAGCTCACAGGCCTCGTCCATGCGGTGCATCAGCCAGCCGCCGCTGATGTCGCCATAGAGATTGGTGTCCTGGCGTTGGGCGATCAATTTTAGCGTCAGTGTGCCGTTCGGCGTCGGGATATCATCCAGAGCTTGCATGTCATGACTCGCTATCTTGTTGTTATAAAATGGTCATTTCATTTCTGCACCCTTGCGTCTGAAAAAGGTGCGTCTTTTGGCGCAGGGCGCTGCCTTGCATAGGACGCCTCCTTGTACAGGGCACTGCCTTGCACAGGGGGCCTTATACAGGGCACTTCGGCAATCGCCGAAGAAAGTCACCGGGGCCATCGATAGCATCAGCGCGACGCAGACCATGGCGGATGAGCCGCAGCGGCTTCATCATCTCCTGTATCCTACTCCGGCGGACAAAGCACTGTCCTCACTGACGATGGACTGTCAGGAGATTTTTTGCGCTGCAGCATGGAGTATCGTTCCTCAACGCAGCAATGACGGATACTCGCTGTCTTTCGCCATGCTGCACGGGCCGCCTTGATCCACCGTCGCATGCCCGTCGCCACGGGCGTGGCAAGCAGTGGCCAGCTCCGTGTCGCATCGTCATCTTGTTCATTCTCTGGTGGGAAGTCGCCATGTCAGTTTCCGTCGGGTCGCTTGTTCGTTCAGGCTTTCGCGCCGTGTTCGCGTCGCGTCGCGGGTCATCCGCGTCCTCCTCAT
>NZ_CFDJES010000002.1:46058-63645 GCF_983723665.1 Cobetia sp.
TCAGGCTTTCGCGCCGTGTTCGCGTCGCGTCGCGGGTCATCCGCGTCCTCCTCATATGTGCCTTCCTCCTGCGCGCCCCGTCTGCGCTCAGGTCTGCCGTCGCTGCGGCTGATGTCGCTTGCCTGCCTGCTGGGGCTCTCGACGCTCTCGGCTCCGGCACTGGCCGACAAGGTGCCCGAATATCGCCCGGTGTCCGGGGTGGTGGGCAACCTGACGGCGGTGGGCTCGGATACCCTGTCGGTGCTGGTGACGCGCTGGGCTGCCCAGCTGCGCCGCTATCATCCGGGGGTGCGCGTGCAGCTGCAGGCCGCGGGCTCCTCGACGGCACCGCCGGCATTGATCGCCGGCACCACCCGCATCGGGCTGATGTCGCGCCCGATGAGCGATCAGGAGCGTCAGGACTTCACGCGTGAATTCGGCTATCCGCCGCTGGGTGTGCCCGTGGCGCTGGATGCGATGGGCATCATCGTGCATCGCAGCAATCCGCTGGAGGAGATCAGCATCGCGCAGCTGGATGCCATCTTCTCCGCCACGCACAACTGTGGTGGCCAGGCAGCCAATCGCTGGGGCCAGCTCGGGCTGAGTGATGAGTGGAATGACCGCCAGATCACGCGCTTCGGGCGCAGTGCCACCTCGGGCACCTACGGCGCCTTCCGCCGTATCGCGCTGTGCGATGGCGACTTCCGCCTCGATGTCAGTGAACAGCCGGGCTCGGCCTCCATCATCGGTGCGGTGGGCTCCTCGCCCAATGGCATCGGCTATGCCAGCTTCAGCACTTCTTCGCCGCTGGTGAAGCAGCTGTCCGTCAGCCGTGAGGCGGGTGGCCACGCCGTCTTCCCGAGCCGGGCCAGCATTCGCGATGGCCGTTATCCGCTGACCCGCGCGCTGTACATCTACGTCAATAGGGTGCCTGACGAGCCGCTCCCGGCGCTGGAGCAGGCCTTCCTGTCATTGATCATGTCGCGCCAGGGTCAGCAGGCCATCCTGCGTGGTGGCTATGTGCCGCTGCCGGAAAAGCAGCTGCTGCACTGGCGTCAGCAATTGGGGCTGGAGGATGTGGATGCCCTTTGATTCGCCTTTGTCATCTCTCTGTCATCACTTGGACATAATCTCGGTGCCATACCCGCTTCATGCGTCTGCGGAGTCGACACTCCAGGGCGCGAATCCTTTCGTGGTGATATTTCATGTCGGCAGTTGATGCCTCCCGAATGCAGCGTCGTCGTCTGCGGCATGACCGTCTTGCCAGTCTGTGGCTGACAGCGGCCGGGCTGGGCGTGATGGTCATCGTCGTCGTGATGCTGGCCTATCTGGTCAGCGTGTCGTGGCCGCTGCTCAAGCCCGCCAGCGTCACGTCGCTTCCTCAGCAGGCGCTCGAACAGCAAGTGAGCGACCAGCAGATGCCTGCCGCGCAGACCGATCCTGACTGGCTGAGCGCCTTGCCTGACATGCCGCTTGCCGCGCGTGACGGGCTGCCTCCCGTGCTGGCCAGTGACGATTCGACGGCGGATTCGCGTACCTCGCCGCTGGCGGGTGTCTGGCTCGCGGATGATCGCCTGCAGGTGGTTCAGCAGTCCGCCGCTGGCGTGCGACTGCGCGGCAGTGCCATCGAGGTTCCCGCAGGGCTTGAGCGCCGCCAGGCAAGCCTGATGCTCAGCCGTGACCAGCTGTGGCTGCGCATTCCGTACGAGGAGGGCGATGGCCTGTGGCTGGCGCGCCTGGCCTTGTCGGCGTCGCACGCTACCGCCGGCGCGCTGGGTGACGATGCAGCAAGCCAGACGCCGCTCTCCGAGTGGCAGCAGCAGTGGTTGCCGGGCACGGCCAGGCTGTCTTCGCAGCAGGGGCGTCTGCTGGTCACCGCTGACCGCGATGGCTTCACCCAGTGGCAACTGAGCGAGGCCTCCACCGGGACCAAGCCGCTGGCGCGCAAGCTGGCACATCACGCTATGGCCTCTTCTGCCTCCGCGTCATCGCCGGCGATCACCGCGATCAGCGTCCTGCGTGGCGGCAGAAGCCTGATCGTCGGAGACGCCGCCGGTGGCCTGAGCCATTACCTGTTGCCGGCGCATGCGCAGCCGCTGGTCAAGGCCGGCGTCTTTGACAGTGACCTGTCGGCGCCGGTGGTGACGATGGCTGCCGCCCATCACAGCCTCGGCTTTGCCGCGCTGGACGCCAACGGCCGCCTTGGCCTCTATCTGGCCACCAGCGAGCGTCGCCGTCAGGTGCTGGACTGGCTGGACGCCGCCCGGGTCGCGGCTGGCGTGACGCTGGAATTTGACAATGATGACCGCCGCTTGCTGGCATCGGCGACCCGGGAGGCAAGGCTGCCCGCTCAGGAAGCGTCGCTGGGGGCGCTCGGCAAGGCCTATGCGGGGCTTGCGATACACGACCCGCATCAGGCCGTCGGGCTCGACGCCATCTTCGGCAAGGTCTGGTATGAGGGACGCGCAGCGCCGGAGTGGATCTGGCAGCTGGAGAGCACCGGTACCCACGAACCCCGTCTGTCGCTGGTGCCCATCATGTGGGGCACGCTCAAGGCGGCGCTGGTCGGGCTGCTGTTTGCCGTGCCGTTGGGGCTCGGCTGTGCCATCCATGTCGCCTGCTTCATGGCGCCGCGCCAGCGTTCCCGCATCAAGCCGCTGCTGGAGATGATGGAGGCGCTGCCGACCGTGGTGATCGGCTTCATCGCCGCGCTGGTGGTCGCGCCCTTCGTCGAGCGTGAGCTGATGGCGGTGTTGCTGGGGCTGGTCCTGATTCCGCTGGGCACCATGGTGGCCGGCTTCCTGTGGACCCTGTCGCCGCGCGTATGGCGTAATCTGCTGCCGGAAAACATGGCGGCCTTCGGGCTGTTGCCGCTGCTGTTCGTGCTGCTGTGGCTGGATGTGACCATCGCCGGCCAGGTCGAGCAGTGGTGGTTCGACGGCGACCTACGTCAGTGGCTGTTCAGCCACTACGGCATCGATTACGCCCAGCGCAACACCCTGGTGACCGGCATGGCGCTGGGGCTGGCGGTGATGCCGACCCTGTTCACGCTCAGCGAGGATGCCCTCTCGTCGGTGCCGCGCGGTCTGGCCGCAGGCTCCGCGGCGCTTGGCGCGACGCCATGGCAGAGTCTGCGCCGCGTCATCCTGCCTGCCGCTGCGGTCGGGCTGTTCTCGGCGATGATGATCGGCATGGGGCGTGCCGTCGGTGAGACGATGATCGTGCTGATGGTGGCCGGCAATACGCCGCTGGTGGATGCCAGTCTGTTCGAGGGCCTGCGTTCACTGGCCGCGACCCTGGCCATCGAGCTGCCGGAGGCCGAGGTCGGCAGCAGCCACTACCGCTTGCTGTTCCTCGCTGCCCTGGCATTGTTCGTCTTCACCTTCGTGGTCAATACGCTGGCGGAAGTGCTGCGACAGCGCTTCACGCCGCCCAATCAGGGGAGCTGGGGATGAGTCACCCTGACACCAATCGCGCCAGCTCCTCACTGCTGCGCCCGCGCGAGCCGCTGGTCGGGCGCCTGCAGCGCTACTGGCGCGACGGCGGCCCGTGGGGCTGGCTGAATGCCATGGCGGTCAGTGTCTCGCTGGTGCTGGTGCTGGGCCTGCTCAGCCTGCTGGTGGTGGGCTCCTTCAGTCACTTCTGGCCCTCACGGCTGGTCGAGGTGGAGCTGACGGCGCAGCCGGGCCAGAGTCCCACGGCGCTGACCACCACGCGCGGTGAGCCAGCGGCCGACAATCGCCATCTGCTCGGCGAGCTGATGCACGAGGAGATGCGCCGTGTTACCTCGGGCGAGGGGGATGACGCTCGCCAGCAATGGTGGCTGCTGCAGACATCCTCACGTGACGGGGCCGCGGCCAGCTGGCAGTGGCTGCCGGAGACGCTGCTCGACAGGATGACCTTCCCCAGCCAGGCGCTGATGCTGGAAATGCGCGACGGCCGCACTCTCTACGGCATGCCACGGGCGCTGAGTGACCCGATGACAGGGGAGATGGACCACACGCCCGATGTCGGCGACGGACCTGTCCGGCCCTTGTCCGAGGACGCCGAGCCGCTGTTTGCCCGCCTGAAGATGATCGAGAGCGAGCGCCGCCAGTTGCAGGCACTGCGCCTGGACAGTGAAGCCTTGAGCAGTCGCTATCAGGCGCTGCAGCAGTCGCTCGAATCCCGGCGCAGCGCCACTGCTGACGGTGACCCGGCGCGGACTCAAGAGGACGCTGAGCTCGAGCAGCAGATGCAGGAGGAGTTGGAAGAGGTGCGCAGCGCCTTCATCGAGCGTGAAGGTCAGCTGAGTGCCCTGCGGGATGCGCTGGCGGGCGGTCAGTTGCTGCTGGGCGGCAATGGCGGCTACGAAGGCCGCATCGCGCTCGATGATATCCGCAATGCCTGGCGGCCCAATGCGATGGGCTTCAGCGGCCGGCTGATGATGACGTTCAAGCGTTTCCGTGACTTCGTGGCCGGCGCGCCTACCGAGGGCTTCGGTGGCGTCTGGCCCGCCATCTTCGGCACCGTGCTGATGGTGGTACTGATGTCGATCATGGTGATGCCCTTCGGCGTGATGGCGGCGCTCTATCTGCACGAGGTGGCCCATCAGGGACGCCTGACGCGCCTGACGCGCATCGCGCTGCGCAACCTGGCCGGGGTGCCCTCCATTGTCTACGGCGTGTTCGGTCTCGGTTTCTTCGTCTATGGACTGGGCGCCGGAATCGATGAGCTGTTCTATTCCGAGCGGCTGCCGACGCCGACCTTCGGGACCGGCGGCATTCTGTGGGCCTCGCTGACGCTGGCCCTGCTGACCTTGCCGGTGGTGATCGTCGCCACGGAAGAGGGGCTGGCGCGCGTGCCGCGTCGTCTGCGCGAAGGTGCGCTGGCGCTGGGGGCGACACGCCTGGAAACGCTCAAGCGCGTGGTGATTCCGGCTGCCTCGCCGGCGCTGATGACGGGGCTGATTCTGGCCGTGGCGCGTGCGGCGGGCGAAGTCGCGCCGCTGATGCTGGTCGGGGTGGTCAAGCTGGCCCCGGACCTGCCGCTGGATGACAGCTTCCCGTGGCTGCATCTGGACCGAAAATTCATGCATCTGGGGCATCAGGTCTATGATCTGGCCTTCCAGAGCAGCGACGCCTTCAGCAGTCGGCCGCTGGTCTACGCGACCGCGCTGGTGCTGGTGGTCGTGATTCTATGCCTCAATCTGAGTGCCATTCGCCTGCGTCACATGCTGGCACAACGTTACAAGGGAGCCACCGAATGAGGCGTGACTCTGAACAGCCCAAGCCCCAGTTGTTTCTTCAGGAGACGCCTGCGCGGCCGGCTGAGGACATCTGCCTGGAAACCCGTCACCTGAGCCTCGATTATCAGGCACGTGTCGGCAAGGAGAACCAGACGCGCCGCGCACTGGAGGATGTCAGCCTGCAGATCGCACGCAAGCGCGTGACGGCCTTCATCGGCCCTTCCGGCTGCGGCAAGTCGAGTCTGTTGCGTACCTTCAATCGCATGACCGATCTCGACGAACAGTCACGTCTTTCCGGCAAGGTACTGCTCGAGGGCGAGGACATTCATGCGCGCGGCGTGGACGTGCCGATGCTGCGCCGCCGGATCGGCATGGTCTTCCAGACGCCCAACCCCTTTCCGATGTCGGTCTACGAGAACGTGGCCTTCGGACTGCGGCTGGTCGGCGAGAATGACAAGCGCCACCTCGATGACAAGGTCGAATCCTGTCTGCGCTCCGCGGCGCTCTGGGAAGAGGTGAAGGACCGCCTGCACGACAGCGCGCTGGGGCTCTCGGGTGGCCAGCAACAGCGGCTGGTGATCGCGCGGACGCTGGCGGTCGAGCCGGAGGTGCTGCTGCTGGATGAACCGGCCTCGGCGCTGGACCCCATCTCGACGCTCAAGATCGAGGAGCTGATCCGTTCGCTGCGCTCGCGCCTGACACTGATCATCGTCACGCACAACATGCAGCAGGCCGCGCGGGTGTCAGACGATACCGCCTTCCTGCATGAGGGCCGCCTGGTGGAATTCGCCCCGACCGATCAGCTGTTCACCAACCCGCGGCGCCGCCAGACGGAAGACTACATCACGGGGCGTTTCGGTTAGCGCGCTCATGCGCGAACGTGCAGCCAGGTAGCCCTTTCGTCCTGATATTGCTGACGATGGCGGCCAGATAGCGCCTTTGCGCCATGGGTGAAACATAACTGCAATCAAGTGTCGGCATGCTGAGGGGGAGCCCGCTGTGTCAGTCAGTAGTGGGCCATACTTGTCACGTCATTCATGTCACGCCCCCTGACTCGGTGGGCGACTTTCCGGGAGAGGGAAATGGATATCACCAGCGATTCGCACGGCAAGCATATCTCAGAGCAGTTCAATCACGAGCTGGATGCACTGAAGACACACCTGCTGGCCATGGGCGGACTGGTAGAGAAGCAGCTGCAGGATGCCGTCACGGCATTGCTGGAAGGCGACAGTGAAACCGCCACGCGGGTGCGCGACAACGACAAGGCTGTCAACGACATGCAGCTCAAGATCGATGACGAGTGCACCCGGGTGCTGGCCCGCCGTCAGCCGGCGGCCTCCGACCTGCGCCTGGTGCTGGCCGTCATCCGCGCCACCTCCGATCTCGAACGTATCGGTGATGAATCGAGCAAGATCGCACGCAATGCCATCTCGCTGGTCGAGAATGGCCAGAGCCCGCGCGGCATGGTCGAGGTGCGTCACCTCAGTCAGCACGTGCGCAGCATGGTGCGTGACTCCCTGACGGCCTTCGCGCGCTTCGATACCGACCTTGCCCTCAAGGTACTGCGTGAAGACGCCTCGGTGGATCTGGAATATCAGAGCGCGATGCGCTCGCTGATGACCTTCATGATGGAAGACGCGCGCCAGATCACGCCGGTGCTCAATGTGATGTGGATTCTGCGTGCGCTGGAGCGCATCGGTGACCACGCCGACAACCTGGCCGAGTACGTCATCTTCCTGGTCAAGGGCGTGGACGTGCGTCACACCGATACCCATGACCTGAAGCCGCAGGACCTGGACAAGAAGTGAGCTGACGCGCTTCCCTGCCCCTGTGTCGCCTCTTTCGCCCCGCACCTGCCCACCGGCAGGCCGCGGGGCGATTGCGTCGTGGGAGCGCGAGCGGTGTCAGGCGGCCGACAGCTGCGCCGCGCAGGCGGGAGTGCTAGGGTGTGGCTCCGGTCAGCCCGCTGGCTGGCCGGTTCTTTTGAGATGACGAGGACGTCGCATGATTGATGCCGTATCGGCGCTGGTCCGCGGGACCCGCATGGTCTATACCCCCGGGCTGCGCCGCTTCGTATTCGTACCGCTGGCGATCAACCTGGTGCTCTACAGCATCACGCTGTGGGTGTTGTTCAACCAGTTCGGTGGCTGGATCGATTACTGGATGCTCAAGGTACCGGCGTGGCTGGACTGGCTCAGCTGGTTGATCTGGCCGGTGCTGGTGGTGAGTCTGTTGCTGGTGGTGTTCTTCACCTTCAGCCTGGTGACCAACCTGATCGCCGCGCCCTTTTACGGCATTCTGGCCGAGAAGGTCGAGCATCGTCTGGATGGCACCCTGATCGATGATGATCGCGGCCTGATGAAGATCGGCGTCGACTCGCTGGGGCGTGAAATGGCCAAGCTGGGCTACTTCATCCCGCGCATGATCGCGCTGTTCATCATCGGCTTCATCCCGGGCCTGAACCTGCTCTCGCCGCTGTTGTGGGGACTGTTCTCGGCCTGGAGCATGTCGATCCAGTACCTCGACTACCCGATGGACAACCATCAGGTCAGCTTCGGTGACATGAAGCAGCGCCTCAAGGCGCGCTGGTGGCCCTCACTGACCTTCGGCGCCGCGGTGTTCGTCATGACGCTGGTGCCGCTGGCCAATCTGCTGTTCATCCCGGGCGCCGTCGCCGGGGCGGTACTGATGTGGCAGAGCCACTACCGTCAGTTGCCGGCGCCGCGTCGTTGAGACAGCCTGTCGCAGAGCTGGCTTGTCGCTGAACTGACTCGTCGCTAAGTTGGCACGTCGCTGAAATAGCCGCAGCGTCGTCTGATTGACCAAACGAAACGCCCCGCAGTCGCCTCCTTTCGAGGTGGCTGCGGGGCGTTCTGCGTTGGGCTGGCGTCCGGGTCAGATCATCACTGAATCAGCCCATCACTGGGCTAGCGCACTGCTGGCCTGGGGAGCGCTCGCCTGGCAGGCGCGCTCGTCGGGGAAGCGACAGCGGAAGCGCGCACCCTCGCCGGGGTGGCTGTCGATCTCCAGATGGCCCTGATGACGAATCAGCACATGCTTGACGATGGCAAGCCCGAGGCCGGTGCCTCCCGTGGCGGTGCTGCGGCCCTTGTCGATGCGGTAGAAGCGCTCGGTCAGGCGCGGCAGGTGGACCGGGTCGATGCCGTCCCCGTCATCTTCCACCTCGACCAGCAGGCCCTGGTCATCCGCCTTCCAGCGCAGGGTGATATGGCAGTCTTCGGGGGTGTAGCGCACCGCATTGAATACCAGATTCGAGATCGCGCTGCGCAGCTCCTGCTCCTCACCGCGCAGAGACACGCTGGCATCGGCCTCGATGGAGAAGGTGTGGCGCCCCTGGGACAGGCCTTCGGCGTCGTCGCGGATATGGCCGAGCAGGGCGCTCATGTCGATGCAGCGACCGTTGTCGGACAGCTCGTCGGTTTCCAGGCGTGACAGGGTCAGCAGGTCCTCGACCAGGTGCTGCATGCGGTCGGTCTGGCTCTGCATCTGGCCCAGTCCACGCTGCCAGCGCGGTGGCAGGTCATCGGCGTAATCGGAGTAGGTCTCGAGATAGCCGGCCAGCACCGTCAGCGGCGTGCGCAGCTCATGGGAGACATTGGCCACGAAGTCGCGGCGCATCTCTTCAAGACGATAGAGGCGGGTGACGTCACGCAGCATGACCAGACGCTCGTTGTCACCGAACAGGGTGATGGAGATCTGCAGCGTCAGGTTGTCAGACAGCGGCGACTGGAGCGTCAGCGGCTCGCGGTAGGCCAGCCGATTGAAGTAGTCGATGAAGACGGGGTCACGCAGATAGTTGGTGATGTGCTGACCGCGGTCGTGGCTGGCCTTGAGACCGACCAGCTGCTCGGCAGCGCTGTTCCACCATTCCATGTCACCGTGGTTGTCCAGCATCACCAGGCCGTCGCGCATGGCCTCCGAGGATTCCTGGATACGGTTGAGGATGCTGCGCAGTCGCTCCTGAGCCTGACGCTGGCCCTTCTGGTAGCGGTAGAGACGATCGAGCAGGTCTCCCCAGACGCCATCGCCGGGCGGCGGCTCTTCATGGGGATTGGTGATCAGCCAGGTGTAGAGGCTCTTCAAGTGCTTGAGATGGACGAACAGATACAGCGAAAGACCCAGCGCCAGGCCCCAGCCTAGATGGCCCAGCAGGCCACCGATCAGGCCGAAGCCACCGGCAAGGTAGCCGAGGCGCCATAGCTCGTTGGTCCAATAGCGCATGAATCCCTCAGGCCTGAGCGCTGAAGCGGTAACCGGTGCCGCGGACGGTCTGGATCAGATGCTGATGGCCTGTGCCCAGCGCCTTGCGCAGGCGACGGATGTGCACGTCCACGGTGCGCTCCTCGACATAGACGTTGCCGCCCCATACCTGATCGAGCAGCTGACTGCGCGTGTAGGCACGCTCCTGATGCGTCATGAAGAACTGCAGCAGGCGATATTCGGTCGGGCCGACATCCAGCGAGTTGCCGTGGGCGGTGACGCGGTGGCTGGCCGGGTCGAGCATCAGGCCTTCGACTTCCACCGCCTCCTCGACCCCCTTGGGAGTGGTGCGACGCAGCACGGCCTTGAGGCGGGCGACCAGCTCGCGCGGCGAGAAGGGCTTGGTGATGTAGTCGTCGGCACCGGCTTCCAGGCCTTGAATCTTGTTGTCTTCCTCGCCCTTGGCGGTCAGCAGGATGATCGGCAGCTCCGAGGTGGTCTCGTCACGCTTGAGACGCCGCGCGAGCTCCAGGCCACTGGTGCCCGGCATCATCCAGTCCAGCAACAGCAGATCGGGCTTTTCATCGACGACGATGGCGTGGGCGTCCTGGGCATTGTCTGCCTCCAGCACGCGGTAATCCGCCATTTCGAGGGCAACGGCGATCATCTCGCGAATCGAGGATTCATCGTCGACAATCAGTACGGTCTTGGAGCTCATCGCTAGATCCCATGCAGCAGTCGGCGCACGCGCCAGAATGACAAGTCGATGACGATTACAACCCGCTTATATGACAACGAGATGACAACTGCCAGCATGGCAGCTTGCACGCAAGCCTGCCAGCCGCCTTGGAGGCGCGGCAGGCAGGCATGAACCGTGGGCTGGGGAGCAACAGAGGGCAGGGGTCGCTTTAAATCAAATAAAACTAATGTTTATGCAGGAGTCAGCTCATCGGCCAGGTCGCCAGGGCGATACCGGCGAAGATCAGCAGACCCGTCCAATGATTGTTGAGGAAGGCCTGGAAGCAGGGCGCACGCTCACGCTCACGGATCAGACGTTGCTGCCAGACGAAGGTGACGGCGGCGGCAGCCAGTCCCAGCCAGTAGAAGATGCCCAGCGCCAGCTGCAGGCCGATGCCGATCAACACCGCCAGCATGCCCAGCTGCAACAGGCCGATCATCAGCTTGTCGGCACGCCCGAACAGCACGGCGGTGGACTTGATGCCCACCTTGAGGTCGTCGTTGCGATCGACCATCGCGTAGGCGGTGTCGTAGGCCACCGTCCACATCAGGTTGGCCGCGAACAGCCACCAGCCGTAGGTCGGCACCTCCTCCAGCGTCGCGGCGAAGGCCATCGGAATCGCCCAGCCGAAGGCGGCGCCCAGTACTACCTGGGGCAGATGATGGAAGCGCTTCATGAACGGATAGCTGGCCGCCAGCAGTACGGCGACGATCGACAGCAGCACCGTGGTCAGGTTGGTGAAGCACACCAGCACGAAGGCGGCCGCGACCAGCCCCCCGAACAGTGTCAGCGCCTCGCGCTCCGAAATGCGACCCGAGGTCAGCGGCCGGTCACGCGTGCGCTCGACATGCTTGTCCCAGTGGCGGTCGGCGTAGTCGTTGATCACGCAGCCGGCGGCGCGCATCAGATAGACCCCGGCGATGAAGATCAGCAGGGTCGTGCGCTCGGGAATGCCATCTGCCGCCAGCCACAGTGCCCACAGGGTCGGCCACATCAGCAGCCAGGTGCCGATGGGGCGGTCCAGCCGTGTCAGGGCGAGGTAGTCGGCCAGTCTGGAAGGACGCGAAGCGGCGGAAGTGGATGACGCGGTCATCGGGGCTCCTGGGCGGGTGGTAGTGGGCAAGGGAAGAGAGGGAAACGAGGCCAGTCGGGCGCAAGGCTCAGGCCAGTTGCAGCGCGTGCTGGAAGGCCGGTGTGAAGCCCTCCTGCACCAGCACCTTGAAGCGACCATGCGAGAACATCGAGCGGCGCATCCACCGACTGGTGGTGCGGGCCAGCGGCCTGGGGCTCGAAAGCACCAGCGGGGCGCGGCTGACATCGATGGCACTGCGGGTCAGGTCGGGCTGGCGAAACAGCCAATGGCCCAGCGAGCGCTCACCCAGCGTCGAGAGGCGATGACCGTGGGCCAGGTCCAGCGCCGCCAGCGAGCGTGCGATCACCCATGGCGTATCGCCATGACAGAGTGCCACTTCGCGCCGCCAGACATGCCGGCGCGGGCCGATGCCCAGCAGGCGTGCCTCATCCAGCCGCGCGGGGCCGGTGTCCTGCAGCAGCAGGCGCACGCGCAGGCCCTGGATTGGCTGGCCATCGCGTTCATCCTGCTGTTGCATGGCGCTGGCAAGACGCTGGGTCAGCGAGTCCGTCGAGGAGAGCCACGCCCACCAGCCGGCCGGCATGACACCCTGCAGCGCGGCAGCCGGCTGCCAATGACGGCGCACCGCCGCCGAAGCAGCGGGTGCGGCGCGCGTGGGCGAAGGCCAGCGAGGCGCAGGCTGGCACAGGGACTCGGCTGACGAATGAGGCGCCTCACAGGTGGAGGTCTGTGGCGTGAGCGCTGCGCGATGAGGCTCGCCTGCTGGGCATCGGACCACGGTGAATTCCCTGTCAGGATGACGAAATGGCGAGTCTAGCATGGCCGGGCGGCAAGGCCTCCCGCTCAGGCATGCCTGCACTGCTGGCGGGCTGGTATGCTGGGCGCATTCATCGGCGTTCATGACGGACGCTGTTGGCGCTCTTTCATCAGCGCTTCCCTCGGATCGATCTCAGGAGATGGTGCCATGCGCGACCCACGCACCCTTGTCATCATTGGTACCGGCATGGCGGGCATTGGTCTGGCGCGCGCGCTGCGTGCGCGTGACAAGGACAGCCGGCTGATCCTCATCAGCCAGGACAGCGGCCACGATTACGCCAAGCCGATGCTGTCCACCGCCTTCGCCAAGAAGATGTCGGCCACCGACCTGTCGCGTCAGGCGCCGGTGGCGCTGGTGGACGAGCTGAATGCCGAGCTGCGTACCCATCAACGCGTCACTGCCATCGACGGTGATGCCCGCCAGCTATGGCTGGGCGAGGAGTGTCTGGCCTATGACGAGCTGGTGCTGGCACTCGGTGCCGCGCCGCGTCGTCCCTTCCCCGTCGCCGCGGAAGTGGCCTCACGCGTGCAGAGCATCAATGACCTCGACGACTATGCGGCCTTCTGCGCGACGCTGGCGAAGGCCCGCGAGCGTGGGGAAGACGGGCACGTGGTGATTGTCGGTGCCGGACTGGTCGGCTGTGAATACGCCAATGATCTGACGGCCGCCGGCCACCGCGTCACCCTGGTCGCGCCGGAGGAAACTCCGTTGGATGGATTGTTGCCGCAAGCACTGGGGCAGCGTCTGGGCGCGGCGCTGGATGGGCTCGGTGTGACGCGTCGCCAGGGCGAGATGGTCGAGACCATCGCCGCCAGCTCAGGCGAGGAGGCCGAACGTCAGGCCGCGCCGGTCGAGGTGCGCCTGCAGAGCGGTCGTCGCCTGACGGGCTCCGTGGTTCTGCTGGCCACCGGGTTGGCGCCGCGCATTCGTCTGGCGCAGGCCGCAGGCCTGAGCGCCGGCGGCGACGGCATCCGTGTCGACCGCCACCTGGCCACCTCACAGCCGCATATCTGGGCGCTGGGCGATTGCGCCAGCGTCGAGGGCGTCAATGCCATGTATGTCCAGCCGCTGCAGATGGCCGCGCGCACCCTGGCAGCCAACCTGTGTGGTGAGCCAAGCGTGCTCGACTGGAAGGCGTGGCCGGTGCTGGTCAAGACACCGGCCTTGCCGGTGGTGGCCTATCCGCCGCGTTCGGCCGTGGCGCGCTGGGAAATCAACGGTGAAGGCGATGACCTCGAAGCGCGTGCACTGGATATGAACGAACGCTTGATTGGATATGCGTTGACAGGCGCCGCCGTTCGCAGGAAAGTCGAGCTAGCGCGGCAGGCGCCGCCGTTGCTAGGCTAGGCGATGCCATGATCGATGGTCGTAAATCCCTTGCTGCCAGCGCGGTCAGGCACGATAGTGAATGCTCCGTCAGACATGCTGCTCAGCGGGCGTCGTCTGACAGAATGCTGCCATCGACAGGTTTGATACGGCAAAGCTTGCCGGGAGCGGATTGCGTCGCCGCCATACGCCACCGCTAGCAAGTGCAAGAACAACAATGGAAACGGCGGCTTGGCCGCCCGTGCAGAATGCCAAACCAGGAGGGCTTTTCATGCGCAAGCCAGAACTCGCTGCGGCCATCGCCGAGCGTGCGGATCTATCCAAGGACAAGGCCAGTCAGGTACTGAACGTGATTCTCGACGAGATCACTCATACCGTGGCCAAAGGCAATGACGTCTCACTGATCGGTTTCGGGTCATTCACCGTGCGCCAGCGTGCGGCGCGTACCGGCAAGAACCCTCAGACAGGCAAGCCGCTGACCATCCCGGCCAGCAAGACCGTTGCCTTCAAACCCGGCAAGTCGTTGAAGGATGCAGTGACCAAGTAACCTCGGCTCGTGCTTCAGCGCAGACCCGGGGTGGCTGTCGCCATGGCTTTCAATCGTCGTCATCAAAAGCCCTGTCGGCTGTCATGCTGATGCCACCGGTTCCGCCCTGCGGGGCCGGTGGCATTTTCATATGGCCTGCGTGACCGACGCTTCGCGATTCAAGGAATGACACCATGAAGCTCAAGATATTGCTGTGGGTGCTGGGTCTGCTGCTCAAGCGGGCCTTCAAGCGTGACCCCGAATTTCGTGCCGAGCTGGAAAAGCGTCCGCTGGACTGGGGCGTCGCGACCGAAGACATGAGCATCGCGCGTCACTACCGCATGTCCCACGCGGGCGTCACCACGGGCAGTGGCCTGCCGGTGGATACCGAGCTTGAGCTGCGCTTCGCCGATAGCGACAGTGCGGTGGCCTTTCTGCTCAAGCCCTCGCCGCGTGCCTTCCTGCAAGGCCTGATGGACCAGCGCGTGCGGCTGGTCGGCGATTCGGCCCAGCTCAACCGCTTGCAGTCATTGCTCAAGCGCATTCGCTGAATGGCCCTGTGCCGTGCCTGCATGAACGAAAGACGCCCCGCTGAGAGAATCAGCGGGGCGTTGTTTTTGTCATGAGCAGTTGTCGCGAGCCTTTACTTGCGAGGGGCTGTTCGAGAAGACCCTCTCAACGCCCTCGAGGCGTCACAGCAACTGCTTGAGGCCCGGAATGCCTTCGAGCACCTGATCGACCACGCCATCGCCGGCTTCTTCCCGCGCATAGCTCAGCGTCTCATCGGCTACGCCGCGCGCCTGGTCCATGTTCAGGTCCAGCCCCATCAGCTTCTGGCCCAGTTCCAGCGCACCGCCACCGCCACCGCCGGTGAAGGCGCTGACGGCGCCCATCAGGCCGCCCATGAGGCCACCGCCACCGGACTCGGCGGCTTCCTCGCCTGCGCTGCCGATCAGGCCTTCCGCTCCCGGAATGGCGCCCAGCAGTGAGGCGGCCGGGCCATCCGGCCCCTGCTCACGCACGAACTTGAGAACCATGCCGACCGCCTGCTCGGCGATTTCCGGTGACAGCCCGAGGGAGCCAGTGACGCGTTCGATAAGAGGATGCATCGGTATTCTCCATGAAAGCCAATGAGGTCAGGAGTCTTCAGAGTGGCACGTCGCGGCGATTCGACATTCGACGCGCCCGCCAACGCTTGCATGCGCCATGGCTCTCGGACACGGCAGAACGGGGTGTTATGCTAGCGATATAAATCTAAAGTCTAATGCGCTGCCCGGCGCCCTGGTCACGGAACACTTCATGACACGCTCTCTCCTGGACTCCCTCATGCACTCCCTGCGTCGTCTGTGGACGCTGGATGCCTTCAGCTATTCGCTACGCATGTTGATCGCGCTGGGTGGCGTGATGGCGGTGGGGTTCTGGCTCGACGAGATGGCGGTGGTGATTCCGCTGTTTCTGGGCGTGATCGCCTCGGGGCTGGCGGAAACCGATGATCACTGGCGCGGCCGACTGCGCGCGCTGGGCATGACGCTGGCCTGCTTCAGCATCGCCGCCGTCTCGGTGGAGCTGTTGTTCGGCATGCCGCTGCCCTTCGTGATCGGGCTGGCGCTGGCCACCTTCGCGATGCCGATGCTGGGCGCCATCGATGCCCGCTACGGCGCCATCGCGCGCGCCTCGTTGATTCTGGCCGTCTACACCATGATCAGCCTCGAGCAGCAGCATGGAGATGGTCAGATCGCGGTGCTGGAGCGCAGCCTGCCCGAGTGGCTGCGGGAGCCGGGGCTGGGCATCAATCTGGTTCAGCCGTTGCTGCTGGTGGTGGGGGCGTCCTGGTATGGCCTGCTCTCGGTCGTGTGGTGTGCGCTGTTCTCGCGCCAGCCGCTCAAGCACAGCATGGCGACGCTCTACCGTGAGCTGGGGCGCTACCTGATTCTCAAGGCGCAGCTGTTCGAACCGCTGCGCAATGTCGACCAGTCCGCCCGGCGTCTGGCGCTGGCCGAGCAGAACGGTCGCGTGGTGGTGGCGCTCAACCAGACCAAGGAGATGGTCTTCCGGCGCCTCGCCGGGCGGCGCGATACCACCAAGCTCGACCGCTACCTGCGCCTCTACTTCATCGCCCAGGACCTCCACGAGCGCGCCAGCTCCAGCCATTATCCTTACGGGCAGCTCACCGACGCCTTCTTCCATCACGACATCCTGTTCCGCTGTCAGCGCCTGCTGGAGCAGCAGGGGCGCGCCTGTCGCGGGCTCGGCAAGGCGCTGTTGATGCGCCAGCCCTTCGATGCCAGTGACAGCCAGCAGGCGCTGGAAGACCTCAATGCCTCGCTCGTCTATCTCAAGCAACAGCAGCGGCCCGAGTGGCACCATCTGATGCAGGCGCTGGAAGCCCTCGCCAGTAACCTGCGCCTGATCGAAGGCCAGATCGCGCGCCTGAATGATCTCGAAGCCGTCAGCAATGAAAACGACAACAGCCTGCTGGACCGCTCGCCCCACGGCACGCGCGACATGTTCGAGCGTATCCGCAGCCACCTGACGCCGCGCTCGCCGATCTTCCGCCATGCGCTGCGCCTGACCGCGACGCTGGTGGCCGGCTATGGCGTGCTGCTGGCGGTGCACCCGACCCAGGGCTACTGGATTCTGCTGACCGGGCTGTTCGTGTGTCGTCCCAGCTACGGCGATACGCGCCGCACGCTGGCGCAGCGGATTCTGGGCACGTTGATCGGTCTGGTCGCCGGCTGGGCGCTGATCAGTCTGTTCCCGGCGCCCACGATCCAGGCCGGGATCGCCGTGGTCGCGGGGGTGCTGTTCTTCGCCACCCGTGGCTCGCGCTATACCCTGGCCACCGCCGCCATCACGCTGATGGTGCTGGCGTGCTTCAACCAGGTCGGCGATGGCTTCGATCTCATCTGGCCGCGCCTGTTCGATACGCTGGTCGGTGGCCTGCTGGCCGGGCTTTCGGTGGTGTTGATCCTGCCGGACTGGCAGGGCCGCAAGCTCTATCGTCAGGCCGGCGTCAGCCTCAAGACCAGCGGTCGCTATCTGGGCGAGGTGCTGTCCCAGTACCGCCACGGCAAGCGCGATGATCTGGCCTACCGCCTGGCACGCCGCAATGCCCACAACGCCGACGCGGCCTTCTCCAATCTGCTGGCCACGGCCCGCAAGGAGCCCGGCCACTTCCGGCGCGATGTCGAGCCGGGCTTCGGCTTCCTGCTCCACGCGCATACCGTGCTCGGCTATCTCTCGGCACTGGCAGCGCATCGTGGCGAACTGGAATCGACCGCCTCGGCCAGCAGTGGCATCGAGACGCTGCTGCGCCATGGCGAGCGCCTGAGTCAGCAGCTGACGGCGTTGGGAGAGCAATTGGAGGCGGGCGGTGAGATCGCCGTCACGCTGGACAGCGAAGATGAGATCGCGGCACTGGAAGCCGAGGTCGAGCGGGTCGAATCCACCACCGGACGCCTGGCGCTGTCACAGCTGATTCTGGTGCTGCGGCTGTTGCAGCCGCTGGAAAGCGCCGGCACCCAGCTGATCAAGGCCAGCCGCGCCAGCTGACCTGTACTGGCTGACCTGTCCTGACTGACCGGTACTGAAAGACAAGTGCTGTAAGACAAGTGCTGTCTGAGCGACTGGCGCGGCGGGCCGAGTGATCGAGTGTCCGG